>JBEVIO010000460.1:0-4589 GCA_040510635.1 Binatia bacterium
GCACCACCGCGACTAAGCGGCTAGCGTAGAGCTCGGAAACGAGTTTGGCTCTGTCCATTGTGAAAATGCGATAAAGAGGGTCGCCTAACTCAGACTCAGCCCGCCGTCGACGATCAACGTCTGCCCAGTGACAAAATCACCGCCGGTGATCAAACCGAGGATTGCGCCGGCGACTTCATCGGGTGTGGCGATGCGCTGCAAAGGGTAGCCGGCGGACGCCTGCGCGATGACTTGCTGATAATTCTCGCCATAGTGTCCGCTCATCCACGGCGTGTCGGTGAAAGCCGGCGCGACGCAGTTCACGCGGACTTTCGGCGCGAGCGCGACCGCGAGACCTTTAGTCAAATGAATCAGCGCCGCCTTCGCCGTGCCATAGGCGAGCGACGACATGGTCGACGGCGACAGCACGCCGGAGATCGAGGAAATATTGACGATCATGCCCTGCTTCGCTTCCAGCAGCTTTGCCGCCGCCCGCGCGCAGCGAAATGCGCCTTTGACGTTAACGTCGAGGATCTCGTCCCAGATCGCGTCGGTCAGCGCTTCGAGATCGGAAACTTTGACCCAATGCGTCACCCCGGCATTATTGACTAGAATATCCAAGCGACCGAACTCCGCGCTGATCTTGGCGACCATCGCGCGCACTTGATCGTCGTTCTGCACGTCGGCTTGAATGGCCATCGCTTTCACTCCAGCCCGTTCAATGTCGGCCGCCAGCGCCTCGGCCTCTTTGTTCGATTTGCGATAGTTGATGGCGATGCCGCTGACGCCATTTTTGGCCAGTGTGCGCACCACCGCGCCGCCAATGCCGCCGGCGCCGCCGGTTATTAATGCTACTCTACCTTTAAGTTCCATATCCTCACTTCGTCAGGAATCTCAGATTTTAAATGTTGCATTTCAAAGAAAAGATTCCTCGCTTCGCTCGGAATGACAATAGAGGACCCAGCATCGCACTTTTTTTTCTGTCATCTCGAACGAAGAGAGAGATCTTGATTGAATTTCAGCGCTACCAATGCTCCCGACCTATCGCCCACTCCGAAGCTCTGCTGTTCTCACATGATCAACAACCCAGTTTTCCGGTAGCTTGACCAAGTCATCGGCTTTGCCGCTGTAGCGAACCGCAACACCATAGTGCTGTTCGGCTTCTTCGACCGAAATATAATTCTCGACCACGTCCCAGCGCACTTTTTCTACGTCGCGTTTCCAGGGCTCGCCGTAGCCGCCCCCACCGGGAAGATTGACGTGCACCACCTCGCCGTCTTTCAGATCTTTCAGCGCCTTGGCGTTCAAGCGCGTCCCGTCGTCGAGGGTGACTTCGCCGGTGGCGCCGCTTTGCCCGCCCAAAAGGCCAGGCGCGGCATAGACGGTGCGATCGGCAATCGAGCTCACGCTCCATCGGCCTTCGCCGCGGCGAGTGAATTCGGTCAACTGCCCCAGCCCACCACGCCATTCTCCCGGGCCGCCGGAGTCCGGTCGGAGCTGGCGCCGCTTCATCACCACCGGCGACAAACTCTCGATCACTTCCGCCGGCACGCCAGCGACACCACTGGGGAAGCCGACAGCGTTCAAGCCGTCCTTTGTCGGACGCGCGCCGGTGCCGCCGACTTGAAAGATGGTTAAAGTAAACGGAGGATTCTGGCCGCGCCACACACTGAGCCAGATCGGGTCGGCGCCCGGCGCCATCAAGCGCCCCGGCAGCGCGCCCGACAACGCTGCGAAAATCGCGCTGGGAATAAAGTGACCGATCACCTGGCGGCTTGCGACCGGCGCCGGATCGAGGGCGTTGAGAATACTTCCTGGTGGCGCGCTCACGTGCACGGGACGAAAGCTGCCTTCGTTGTGCGGCACGTCCGGACAGATTGCGGCTTTGATCGCGAAGCTCGCGTAGGCGTGCGTGTAATTGAGCACGACGTTAATGCCGCGCGTGCTCTGCAGCGACGAGCCGGTGAAGTCGATAAAAATTTCATCGCCGGCAACTTTGACGGTGCAGCGCACGACGATCGGTTCTTCGAAGCCGTCGCTCCAGGTTTCGTTGGTCCATTCGCCGTTCGGCAGCTTGCGTATTTCCGCGCGCACCGCCGCTTCGGAGCGGCGAATAATTTCCTCAGCCACCGCATCGATCGAATCGAGCTCGAATTCATCCATCATTTCCAACAGCGCCCGCCCGCCGGTCTCGTTGCACGCCGTCTGAGCGTAAAAATCGCCGATCACTTCGTCCGGCTGGCGCACGTTGGCGCGCACGATCTGCATGAGAACTTGGTTCGGCTCGCTGCGCTCGAATAGTTTCATGATCGGAATGCGCAGCCCCTCTTCGAAAACTTCACGCGCTTCGGCGGAAAGGATCCGCCCGCCGATATCGGCGCTGTGGCAGGTGTTGGCGAACAATGCGACCAGCTCGCCGTTGCGAAAAATCGGCGTGGTAATCGTGATGTCGTTAATCTGCCCCGCAGTCTGCCAGGGATCATTCGTGATCAGCACATCGCCCGCTGACAATTTGTCGGGCGGAAACGCCGCGAGAAAATGTTTCATCGATGTTGCCATGGCGTTGATATGCCCTGGCGTGCCGCTGAG
Organism: Binatia bacterium; assembly: GCA_040510635.1. GTDB lineage: Bacteria > Desulfobacterota > Binatia > UBA9968 > UBA9968 > DP-20. The sequence continues at coordinate 2,569 of JBEVIO010000460.1, forward strand.
CGATTGCGCGATCATTCGCCCGCGCGTATCGAACAGCCCGCACGCCAAATCCTGGCTTTCGCGCACGATCGTGCTGAAGGCGGTGCGAATCAACGTATCCTGCTGCTCGTTCGCCACCGACATGAAGCGGTTCCAAATCACTTCCAGCGTGACCGGATCCATCGCTTTATTTTCCATCACGAATCTCCACGATAACATTCAATTTCTCATCGACTCGCGCCCGCCCCGCGATACCGATGATCAAGGTTGATTCGCGCTCCTCGACGATCGCCGGTCCGGCAAATTGCATCCCCGGCTTGAGCGCATAGCGGTCATAGACCGCCGTCTCCAGGTAATCCTCGCGTTCGGGAAAGTAAGCGCGGCGAGAACCTTTGCGCATGTCGCTACCGCTCGCCGAATCGCGCGGCAATTTGAAATTCATCTCCGGCCGCGGCCCGCTCGCCACCACTCGCCAGTTGATCACTTCCAGCGGGACGTCAGGTCCTTTGCGGCCATATAAACCACGGTAAGTCTCGTCGAAGGCAATCGAGATTGGCTGCAAGTGTATGGCGCTCAACACGCCGTCCGGCAAGGCGACAGAGACTTCATGCCCCTGTCCGACGTAACGCATATCGGCGGTGCGCTGATAGATGATTTCGCGCGCCGATAAGCCGGAGCTTTCCAGCACCTTTCGACCTTCTTCCGCCATTTCATCAAGTAAGCCGTTGGCGAATTGCCAGTCCTGCTCATCCAGCCGGCTGTAAGCGCTACGCACGAAGTCAAACGCCAACGGCGCGGCGAGCAATCCGAATGTCGAGCCGACACCGGCGCCGAATGGCGAGATCAACGCCGGTAAGCGTAAGATTTCCGCGACTCGATAACCGTGCACGGGCCCGGCGCCGCCGAAAGCGTACATCGGCATGCGCCGCGGATCTTTGCCGCGCTCGCCCAAATGAGCGCGCGCCGCGTTGGCCATATTTTCATTGACGATCTGATGAATTCCCCATGCGACCTGCTCGACGGTCATATTTAACTTCCCGCCCAAGCGCCCCAGCGCCTTGCGCGCGCCTTGTAGGTCCAACTGCATTTTCCCGCCGAGAAAATAATACGGATCGAGGTAACCGAGGGCTAGATCGGCGTCCGTGACGGTGGGCTCCGTGCCGCCCTGGCGATAGCAAACCGGGCCCGGATCGGCGCCAGAGCTTTCCGGGCCGACTTTCAGCAGGCCGAGGGAATCGACGCGCGCGATGCTGCCGCCGCCCGCGCCGATCTCGATCATATCGATGACCGGAATGCGTACCGGCAGGCCGCTGCCTTTACGAAAGCGATAGACACGATCGACTTCGAATTCGTGAGTCTTCAGCGGCTGGCCATCTTCGATGACGCAAAGCTTTGCGGTCGTGCCGCCCATGTCGAACGAAAGCAAATCGCGATGGCCGGAAAGCAAACCCGCTTGTGCCGCAGCCAAAGCGCCCGCCGCCGGTCCCGATTCGAGCAGGCGCACAGGAAAACGCGCCGAAGTTTCACGCGTCGCGATGCCGCCGCTCGAGAGCATGACGAAGAAACTGCCGACAAAACCGATCTTGTCCAAACGCGCTTGCAATTGGTCCAAGTAATCCGCGACTCGCTCCTGAACGTAAACGTTCGCCAACGTCGTGCTGGTACGCTGGAACTCACGGATCTCCGCGACCACTTCCGAGCTGAGCGATACGCGAATCTGCGGCGCAACTGCGGTGATGATCTGCGCCGTGCGTCTTTCGTGCGCCGGATTGCGAAAACTGTTGAGATACCAGACACCGATCGCCTTGATCCCCTTGTCCCGAAGCTCCCCAACCAACCGGCGGACGAAATCTTCGTCGAGCGTTGCCAGCACGCTGCCATCGGCCGCCACCCGCTCAGGCACATCGAAGCGCAAGTGACGCGGCACCAAAGGTTTCGGCAAATCGAGATTCAAATCATACAGTTCGTAGCGATGCTCGCGGCCGATCTCCACGGCGTCGCGAAAGCCCGCCGTGGTGAGGAGCGCCGTCAGCGCGCCCTTG
>JBEVIO010000461.1:0-10013 GCA_040510635.1 Binatia bacterium
GGCGGTCAGCACGCCGACGAACCCCTGCGAGCCTTCGAGGTGGCAGTAAGCCGCCGGACCGCCCCAACGTTCCCAATATTTGAGCGGCGCGGTCTTTAAATCGCTGACGCCGTAGCCGGTGATGACTGACAACCCATCTTTTTCGCAAAATTCTAGAAATGCCGACTTGCGTGCGTATCGCTTTGCCGAAGCCTCATCTAATGGCATGCCCTCACCTCTGATAATGAGTCATTGCAATCGGAGCGGAATTGAATGGCGCGCGCAACTTATTCGCGCACACCGACCTGTCCGCCCAAAGCCCGTGCGCTCAACGCGGCGCCGACAACCAACCCGACGATGATTACGGCAACGACCGTAGCTTTCTCAAATTCCGCGCCGGCGGCGAAGTCCAACATCAACAGAGACAACGTCCGCGATTTGCCGGAACCTAACAGGACCACCGTGCTGATATCCCGCGCAGCGGAAATAAAACCGACAAGCCCGACGGTAATGAGCGCCGGCATGGCCAACGGTAGGATCACCCGGCGGAAAGTATGAAACCACGTTCCGCCGCAAACTTTCGAGGCTTCTTCCAAATCGCTACCGAGTTGGATCAGGACACTTTTGATCATCTGTGTGCCAAACGGCATGCTCTTGATGACCATCGCGATCATCAACAGGTAAATCGTGCCGTAAATCGGCAGGAAGATTTTCGTTTGCAGAAAAGTCCACAAAAGCGCCACGCCAAGAAGAATGCCCGGGATCGACCAAGGGAGCCAGGAGAGAAAATCGAGCAGCCAACGCCCCGCGTTGCGGGTTTTGACGATCATGTACGCGATCACGGCGAAAAATAGCACGCCAATCACGCCGGAACCTAGGCCGATGGCCAAGGTGTTCCATAACGAGCGGAGTAAAACCGGGTCAGTGAGCGTGGCGCGCCAGTTATCGAGTGTCCACGGATCGGCGATGCTGAAGAAACCGAATAATTTCATGAACGTGCCGAGGAGCAACAACGATGTGGGCACAATTGTAACGACCATGGCGAAGCACAGCACCAAGGCAAAGGCCGGATAGCGCCAGCGCCCCAGCGGCGTCCGACGCATGCTGAAGCCGCGACCGGTTACCGTCTCGTAGTTTCGGTTCGCGATATAGCGCCGCTGTAGCGCGACCATCAGCAGTAGAATTCCGAGAAATACCGTGCTGAGTGCCATTGCAGGGGCGAACTGGGGCGGTTCCCAGGTAACCAATTCATGAATCTTGGTGGAATAGACCTGCAGACCGATCGGCGTACCCAGCAGCAGTTCGATCTCAAAGGCTTCGAGCGAGCGAATGAGACCGAGGATCGTCGTCACCAAAATCGCCGGCATCATCACGGGAATCACGATGTGAAAGAAAGTGTGCCAGCCGCTCGCCCCGGAGATCTTTGAAGCTTCTTCGAGAGCGGCATCGAGGTTGCGAAAGGCGGGCGCAAGGAGCATCACTTTGACGCTTATGGTGCCACCCATATGCGCCCAGACGATGCCCCAGAAGGAATAAATGTTGAACAAGGGTTGGCTGACACCCAGCCCCATTAAGCCTTGATTAAGCAGCCCATACTTAGGATCGAGTAAGAGTATCCAGCCCATCGCTTCCGGCAACGCAGGCAGAAAAAACGACAGCCAGAAAAAAAACTCCAACGTGCCTTTCATGGGAATATCGGTGCGCGCGATGAGCCAAGCAAAGAAGGAGCCGATAACGAGGGCGATCGTTTGGCGGGTGATCGCGAGGTTAAACGTATTGATCATCGCTTTGACGATACCGGGTGTGCTAAACGCCTTGACCCAGCCTTCCAGTCCCCAGACGATGGGTTGGCCGGGACGAGCAGTCTGGAAACTATTGAGGATCATCAAAAACAACGGCGTGAGCACAAGAAAACCGACGACGACAATCAAAACGATCATCGGCAGCGACGGCACGGACAGCTTCCGCCAGGAAAAAAACGATCCCCGCTCCAAGGTCGCCACTTGGCTCATGGCTTGGGATTTTTCACTCATGACGCGGTCTGCCCATTGGCGCTGTTATACGAGGCCGTTCGCGTCGCGTCAATCGTCATTGGCGGCAACATCGTAATTCATATCAGGTGCGATGCCTTTTTTGCCGAGCTCGGTTTCATAGGTAGCACGTATCGCCGGATCTTCATCCTCGTATTCGATCAGCGTGCCGCCCTGCTTCACTGAGGTGTAAACTCCCGCGCGTATCGCCGCGACACGAATCCCCAAAGGAAACTTCTGGCTGCCACAGCGCAGCGCCAGTTGCAGAGCCGGTTCGGCGCCGGTGTTGAAGTGCTGGTGAAACCAATTGGTCGGCGGACTAAAAACACTGCCCGGCACCCAATCGACCCGCACAACCTCGTCGCCAAAGCCGTTTTCATAGGGGCGTGTGCCGAGATGGTTCGGCCACATGAGCGAATAGCCCTCCGAGCGCAGGATCACCAGCACCGCGCCGCCACCGTGAAAGTGGGCTTTGTGATAACGACCCACCGGCCACTCGGCAAGATGACCGATCAAGGTGTTATTGGAAATTTCGAATTGAGTGAGATTGACACCGGTGCCTTTTTGTTCCTGGGCGTCGATCTGGGCTTTGCGCGCGTCGGGAATAAAGTTGGTTTCCCAAATCCATTGCCGGTTGTTGGTCGCGAGATAACGTTCGTTGCGCGGCTCGAAATAATTCTGTTCGGCGTCGTAGCGGTCGTTAAACGAGAAGTCGCTGTTAAACACGAACTGCTCATTGTGATAATGGTCGAGCGCCATCGGCGCCGTGGTAATCGCCAGGAACAGCGCCGGCTCATCACTGTAATTCATCAGACGATGCAGCGTGTTCATCGGCGGAGAAAATAAGCTGCCCGCGCGCCACTGAATATTCTGCGGCACCCGGTCGCGCTGTTGGATTTCGGCCACGCCTTCGCCCTGCAGAATAAAAATAACTTTTTCATAAAGGTGGCGTTCAGGCTGTGTCGAAGCGCCCGCGCCGAGCTTGCCAACGTAAACCCCGGTGATACCTTCGAGGCCGCGAAGCTGCAGATAGGCCCCTTCACAACCGAGCCGCTTCCAGGATTTGAACTGGATATTGCGCACATCGGTCACGCCAAAACCCTCGACGACCGGTATCCCTTCCTTTTCCATGAACCGTTCGTAGTAAGTTTTTGCCCGCGGCCGCGCCGCGCTGATCTTGACGACTTTAGAATCCATATTCTTTCCATCTCCTTTTGAGGGTCTCCGCCATTTCGGCTGAAATCGAAGTGCCCACCGGCGGATAACGGTTGCCGCCATATTGCTCTTGGGGTTGCAGTTGCCAATTGACCGTCGCGTCGATCAACACGCGCGTCCAAGAGCCATGGCCATATTTGACCGAATTGCGATCTTCCAGCGGCACGCTTGGATCGAGCATTGAACCGCTGGTGCCCGAGAAAAAAGAAATATCGCCGAGGCCGGCGTTGACCCGATAGCAAAACGCCCACTCGATCGCTTCCCAATCATGGATGTCGATGTCATCGTCGACGACGATTACGTGCTTCGCGGCGTAATTTCCCAGGTGACAACCCCACAGGGCGGTCGCGACTTGTTGCGCGTGGCCGCGATGGGACTTGCGAATCTGCACGCGCATGGTCTCCGGCCACTTGCCGCGCCATACGCCGGTGATGTTCGGCACTCCGGCCTGCTCAAGATAATGCCACGCCATCGCTGAAAACGTCGCCGGCGTCCAGGTCGTCCCCTCGTTGGTTCGGCCTGGACTTGCGCCGGTCAAGCAACCGTGAAAAATCGGATCATTGCGATGAGTAATACACTCGACGCGAATCGTGTGCTTGGGTGATTTGCTGCCGCCGTAGTAGCCGGGATACTCGCTGAACGGTCCTTCCAGCGTGAACGTTTCCGGGTCGGACGAGATAGATCCTTCGAGCACGATCTCAGCGCTAGCGGGTACCAGCAAATCGCTCAGTTCGCACTTCACCAATTCGACCGGCGCGCCGCGCAGCGATCCCGCCATTTCATACTCGGGATAATTAACCGGCGTCGACGCGGCGAGAAACAACGTCTGGTCCCAGCCGATCACGACCGCCACGGGCATTTCCTGGCCGCGGCTTTTATATTTGCTGAAGTGCTTGCCCCAACCTTGCGTCATCGCGAGCAAAACACCGATGGTGTTTTTGCCGGTGATCATGCCCCGGTAGGTCCCGGCGTTGAGAATGCCGCTGTCCGGGTCGCGCGTCACAACGGTCGCCGAAGTCATGATGTAGCGCCCGCCGTCGAGCGGGTTCCATTTGGGCACGGGAAATTGATTTAGATCGACGGCGGCGCCGCGCACGATATTTTCTTTCACCGGCCCCTTGCCGACGATCAGAGGCTTTACGGGCCGCGAAAACCGCTCTTTGAAGATCGGCACCATGTCGCGATACGACGTCGTTTCAGGAACGCCGATGAAGCGGCAGACCCGTTCTCTCGTCCCGGTGCCGTTGGTGAATAAACGCCGGCACAGGGTGTTTTTATGATCTTTGATGTTTTCGAATAAAAGAGCCGGACCCGACTGACTCGAAACTTCGCGCGTGATCGCGCCGAGCTCTTCGTCCCAATCGATTTGCGCGCCGACGCGCCGCAGATCTCTTCTCTCTTCCAAGTCGTCGATCCAGTCGCGTAAGTCTTCAAAGGTCACCGAGAAAAACCTCCGTCTGCAAGTTGTGTTTCTAGGAACCCAGCAGCTTGCGCGCCACAGCCGCCGCCGGCTCTCGAATCTTATTGATCTTTTCTTCGGATTGATTCTCCAGCCTGTAGAATTGGTCGAGGGTCAAAAAATCCTTGCCGGAGATGACGCCAAATTCTTTCAGCCATTTGGTCTCCACGTCCAAGCGGCGCGTGCCGACGCCCATGCCGCGCGCAAAAACCTCTTGGCCGTCGTGGCTCAGCAGCCAGTTGATGAAAACTCTGGTTGCGTTCGGGTGCGGTTGATTCTTGAATACTGTGAGATGGCCGTAGCCGCCGCTGACGTAAAGGCCTTCCTTGGGCACCGAGAGAGGAACCACCGGAAGATTGGCTTTGATAAATGGATAGAATTCCGAATAGCCGATTCCGGACGTGATGGCGATTTTGCCCTTGGCCAAATTCTCCGCCAGCAAACGCAGATCCCGAGTGACGAACAGTTTTTGCGCCACCACGCGCTTCAGATATTCCTCGCCTTTGATGTAGTGCATGTAAGACCACATCGAAGAGCCCGAGCCAGGCGTGCGCGGGTCGCTGATACCGATTTTACCTTGCAGCTTTGGGCTCAGTAGATCGTCGAAAGATTTAAATTCGGCCGGTTTGTATTCGTTCGGATTGGTCCACAGGCTCACCGTCTGATAGGCGACGAAGTTGTAGATAAACCGCTTGGCGTTATCGATGAGGATGTGACCGCCCCACCATTGCTTAGGATCCCTGACGTCCGGCAGGATGAAAAACGGTTCCACCGGTTCGAGAATATTCTCAGGCAGAAGCCCGGTGACGATGGACTCGGTACCGCCGATGTGCACGTCAAAATATTGCACGCCGCTTTTCGCCTCGCTCACCATCCTTTGGATGATCGCGCCGCCGCGCGCCGGCACAAACTCGGTGGCAATGCCGTAGCGGCGGGTGAAGGCGAGCTCCATGGTTTTGCGCAGTTCCGGGCTCGGCGGAATCGCCGCGACAACCTTACCCTCTTTCTTCGCCGCTTCGACGATTTTGTCCCATTCAGCCGGCTTGGATTGAGCGAGCACGAAAGTAGCGTACGAAGCCACAGCGGCAATCAGCAACGCCGCTATGGTTCTCCGTGTTGGTCCTGTAAGACCTATCTTCCCCGACCCCATCACTCTACTTAAACATCCTTTCCGCGAGTTGCATTGCCGGTTTACGAAACTTTGCCACAACATCTTCGGAGCCATTTTCCAGCTCATCGAATCTTTCCGGCGTCAAGACTTCCTTGGCCGCAGGATGACCAAATTCTTTCGTCCATTTGGTATCGACGTCAAAACGGCGCGTGGGCTGCCCTAAAGCTTTGGTGACCGCAGTCTGACCTTCTTTCGACAACAACCAGTTGACGAACACTTTGGCCGCGTTGGCATGCGCCGCGTTCTTGACCATCGCCAGATTGCCGCTGCCAGTGCCGGCGTAATACCCTTCCTTGATATTCGATATCGATTTGACCGGAAGGCCGGCTTTGATGAACGGTTGGTAAGTGTAATAAGAGACGCCGATAGAAATGGCGGATTTACCGCGCGCTACGGCCTCGCCAAGCTGGCGCAAATTACGCCCGACCAACATCTCTTGAGCGGCGAGCTTGGCAAGGAATTGTTCCCCTTTGATCCTCAACAGAAAGGCCCAATTCGATTCGCCGGAGCCAGGCGAGCGAGGATCCAAGATCGCAATTTTGCCTTTCCACTTGGGATCGAGAAGATTGTCCCATGAATTAATCTCTTCAGGCTTGACCAAAGTCGTGTTGTACCAAATAGTCTCGGTCATGTAGGCAGTGAAACTGTAGACGAACTTCTTTGCGTTGTCCGCCCACAGGTGGCCGCCCCACCAATACTTTGGGTCTTTCACTTCGGGCAGCACCATCGACGGCATCACCGGTTCGAGAAAATTCGGCGCCAGCAATCCGGTGATGATCGAAGTTGTTCCGCCCATATGCACGTCGATGCTTTGCACGCCGGCGTTTTGCTCCTCGGCAATCTTGTTGATGTTGCTCGAACCGCGGGCGACGTTGAGCTCGAGCTCGATGCCGGGAAAGGCTTTTTTGAAGCCGCTTTCAAATTCCTTGCGCAACTCTGCGCTGGTCGGAATCGAAACCACGACTCTGGCGTCTTTTCTTCCCGCGTCGAGAATCTTTTCCCATTCCGAGCTTCGCGATTGCGCAAAGGCGGGCGAGAATTGAAAAAACACGATCAGCGCTGCCATCAGCCATTGCGGTGTCTCGGCTTTTCGGTTCATGGAAGGATTCTTCTAGCCAAAAAGTTTGCGCGCGAGCGCAGCCGCGGGCTCTCGCGATCGGTTAATTTTTTCTTCCGATTGATTTTCCCATTTGTAATACTGGTCGAACGGCATATGATCTTTGGCCGCGATGACGCCGACTTCGCGCAGTCCCTTGGTGTCAAGGTCGAGACGCCGGGTCGCCTGGCGCATCGCGCGAGTGTAAACCTCCTGGCCCTCGCGACTTAAAAACCAGTTGACAAACACTCGGGTCGCGTTTGGATGCGCGGCATTCTTCAGCGCGACCAGATGACCGCTACCACCGCTCACATAAACGCCTTCCTTGGGCGTGGCGAGCGGCTCGATCGGCAAACCGGCTTTGACAAAGGGCACGTAGGAGTAGTAGGTGAGCCCGATCACCAAAGAGAGCTTTCCTTTGGCGAGAATTTCCGCGAGCACCCGCTGGTCGCGGCTTAGAGCAAGCTTTTGCCCCGCCAGGCGGCGCAAGTACTCCTCCCCTTTGATGTCGCGCAAATAAGACCACATGGAAGCGCCCGAGCCGGGCGTGCGTGGATCGAGATAACCGATCTTGTTTTTGAGGCGTTCATCGAGCAGATCGTCGAAGCTACGGACCTGATCCGCTTTCATAAGCTGGGAATTGAACCAGAGACTTTCCGTTTGATATGCCAGAGTCGAATAGGCAAATTTCCTGGCGCTATCGACCCAAATGTGACCACCCCACCACTGTTTGGGATCTTTGACCTCAGGCAGCATCATCAGTGGCTCGACGGGCTCCAAGATGCCCTCGGGTAACATCCCGGTGATAATCGACTCGCTGCCGCCCATGTGGAGGTCGGTATAGCGCACACCGGCCTTGGCTTCGTCCACGATTTTTCGGATAATCGCTGATGCTCGTCCGACGAGCGGCTCGACGTCAATCCCGTAGCGTTTTTCGAAGGATTTTTCGATGGCGATGCGCAGCTCGGGGCTCGCCGGTATCGAGACCACGACCCTACCCTCCTTTTTGGCGAGGTCGACCGTTTTATCCCATTCGCCTTGTGAGCCACCCTTCCCGCTCTGCCCGATGGCGATTTGGGGCATGAATAAAATCGTCGAGAGGGAAACGACCAGAAACCGTTTGAACGAACTGCTCATGCTACGCCTGCAGGCTGGTATATTCGAAGTGCGGCATTTCCATTGGTACACCGACTTTCGCGATCGCCGCTTCGAAATCGCGGCGAATCTGTGGATCTTCGTCTTCGTATTCGATCATCGTGCCGCCGTCGCGCACGCTCGTGCGCACGCCTTCTTTGTTGATCGCGCGCCAGCAACCGAGCAGATACTTTCCCGATTGCCCGCTGTAGCGAAATGCCAATTGACGCGCTTTTTCGTTCCCCGTATTGAAATGTTGATGGAACCAGCCGCTCGGCGGGCTGAAAACACTGCCTTCGCGCCAGTCGACTTTCACGACTTGATCACCGTGCCCCGACTGGTAGGGCCGAATGCTTGCCTCCGGCGGCCACATCAGCGTGTAGCCCTGAGAACGAAGAATCAGCAGGATCGCGCCACCCTGGTGAAAATGAGCTTTGTGGTAGCGCCCGACCGGCCATTCGGCGATATGTCCGACCAGCGTGCTGCCGCCCATGTCGAACGAAGTGATCTTGACGCCGAAGCCTTTCGCTTCGGAGGGATCGACCAATGCGCCGCGCGCATCGGCGATAAAATTGGTTTCCCAATTGATGAATCCGCCGACCTCTTTGCGTGAGTTGGTGGGCACGAAATAATTGTTCTCGCCATCGAAGCGGTCGCCGAACTTGTATTCGCTGCCCATCACGAACGGCATATTGTGCAGCAGATCGATCATCAGCGGCGCGCTGGTCACGGCGAGAAAAAACACCGGCTCACGGCTGCCGTTGATCATGCGATGGCGCGTGTTGAGCGGCACGGCAAACAAGCTCCCCTGCTGCCACTCGAAATGCATTTTGCGCCGGTCATCGCCGGCGGACCAAATCTCCGTCGCGCCGAAGCCGCTGAGGATGTAAATCAATTCTTCGTAGAGATGGCTTTCCGGATTGAGCGCGCCACCGGGCGGAATTTCACAGACGTACATGCCGGTGAAACCTTCCATGCCCTTGAGATCGATGTACGCGCCGCTGCCGCCGGTGCGCTGCCAAGGTTTGCGCGGCAAGACGGTCACATCTTCCACGCCGTACCCGTCGATCACCGGAATCCCTTCTTCCTTCAACCACATTTCATAGCTGGTTTCGCGTTTCGCCACTTTACTGACCTCTCCCTTGCTTAGATTGGAAATATTCCCCCTCGGCAATTTTTTCGGCCAATCGATCGTCTTCCTCATCCCAGAGACCGAGCGGATAGCCGTACCACGGCATTTTGAGATTCAGTTGCGGCATCTCGGCCTCTTGCCAAATCTTCAGCGCCTTTTCCATGTAGGATTTCTTTGGCAAGCCCACCGGCGGAAACGGCCCTTTGCGCGTGGCGTCGATCAACAAACCGGAACAGCCGACCGCGCCGGGAAAACTGCGCTCCTCACGGCCGCGCATTAGCGAATGGGCCGAAGGATCGAGCAACGGCACGCGCCCGGTCATGATTTCGGCATCCTGGTGCGGTTGCATGGCAAAACTCATCGCCCACATCACCATGTCGGGATCTTTCGGGTCGATGTCTTCATCAACAACGATGATCATCTTGCTGGTTGGGTCCATGCCCGCCGCCGCATGAAGCGCTTGCTTCGGTTTGCTCGGATGGGATTTCTTCATGCGGATCACCCACCAGTTCCAGCCGCCGCCCATTTCCGGACAGCACACTTCGAGCACTTCCGGCATAGCGCAGGCGTAGCGCAGGTGATTGTAAAGCATCATCTCCCGGCAGGTCCGCGAGATGCCGTTGGACTCGCTCGGCGGCAAGCCGACGAGGATCGCTGTAAAAATCGCGTCGCGCCGCATGGTAATCGCTTTGACGTCGATCACCGCGCGAAACTCGCGTTCGACCATCAGATAACCGGGATAATCGCTGAACGGCTCGCCGCGCTCTTTGCGGTCGAAGGAAATTTCGCCTTCGATG
>JBEVIO010000462.1:0-3449 GCA_040510635.1 Binatia bacterium
CGTTGATTTCATTGATTTTGACTTCACCGATTTTGGGGTTTTGCAGTTTCATCAAACGCTGGACGTGTACCATGCTTTCCACCGTCGGGAGCGGCTTGCGTTCCATGCCGCGAATAAGATCGAGATAGCCTTCCTCGGCTATGGTTGCATCCGTCTTCATGCGCCGCATCAAAGTCCTGATCACCGCCGGTTTGTTCTTGGGCGCTAACACAAACGCGAGTCCTTCGATTTCCGCTTTTAAGAAATTCTCCAACACATCACCGCGTTGCTGCAGTAGACTGCGCTGGACGACCAGAGCCTGGCTCACGAATTGATATTTAAGCTCCGAGTATTCGCCCAAGATCGTAAAACCTTTCGGCTTGAGCCGGCGGCTAAAGATACCATCAAAAATCGCTGCATTGACCACGCCCGCTTCCAAGGCTTGAATCGTCAAGGCTTGCTCGCCCATGGCCTGCAGCTGCATCTGATCGCGCTGCACATCGAGACCGAAATGTTCGAGCCAGAGCAGCAGCGCCATCCATGTGGTACCGCCTATGCTAGTCAAGCCGATGCGCTTGCGCCGCAGGTCTTCGGGCCGCTTGATCGTGGGTTGGGTGACAAGGTCGAAAGTATTGCGGCTGGAAAATGTCGCAATGATTTTGAGATCCTGCCCGCCGGCGACCGCAGCCAGCGTCGCACTGCCGCCGGTGCTGCCCACGTGAATATCGCCCGACGCCAGACCGGCAACCAAGATCGGAGCGCCGCGAATAAAAATCTGCTGGACATCGACTCCGTACTTGTTGAATAAACCATGCTCCTCAGCCATCCAGAACGGCAGCGCTCGCGCGCCCGGCGCCGCATAACCGAGGATAATTTTTCCGGACGCGGCGGCACCGCAAGCCGGATCAAACCAAAAGGGATGAGGCGAGAGAAAAATTAGCAACCCCAATAGAAGTGAGCTGTGGCGTCGCATTTTACGGTTATCCTTTTGGAATTAGATGAATTTGCAGCATTGACTGGGAAACGCGTGCTGCGCAAGTCCGGCTACTTTTATCTGCCGAACTGCGTCAGCCATTGATAAATGACCTCGATCATCTGCGACGTGTGGCGGTTATAAAAGTGATTGGCGCCGTCGACCAGCTTGCAAACGCCCTTCGCGCCGACGCCGGCGACGATCTCTTGTGCGTATTCATAGAAGAACTTGGGCTCCGCGCTGCCGACGATTGCGAGGAGCGGGCAGCCGAGATGCTTCGCGTAAGGGCGGCAATCGTTATTGTCGTCTCTGCCGTACTTGTTCACGTGTGCGCGTGCGGTGAAGATGCCTGGAGTTGCTCCGACATTGATGGACAATAATTCTTCGCCTTTGCCTACGGCGATCATCGCTTCGGCCTTTTCGATGACTTCGCGAAATCCGGCCTGACGGGCGACCCGTTCAGAGTAGAATTGCCGCGGCGCCGAGCAGGAAACGATGCCGACGATGTCGGCGCGCCGGCGCGTGCCCTGATAGATAATCGACTTGATCGCGCCGAGGCTATGGCCGATCAAGATAATCCGGCGATAGCCGCGCTCATTTAGATAAGCCAACGCGCCGTCGAGATCTGGAAGACAGTCTTCGAGATTCTCATAGGCAGAGCCGCCGAATTTCGTCAGATTGCCGGCGCGGGAAATCCAGTCGTGGCCGCGGGTGTTGATGACAAAGCTGTGAAAGCCGCGCGCCGCCAGCTCCTGACCAAACGTAAAAAGCGGCGGCAGGTAAAAGTTCATCGCCACGCCGTGGACAAAGAGCAGCGCGAGATCGGATGGTCTTTCCAGCGGCGTGAAGAGCGCGCCATGCAAGCGCTCGTTATCGGTGGTTTTGAATGTGCAGATTTCAGTTTGGAAGTTCATTCGACGCGAAAGCCCGTTGCCTTAATGGATAAGTCAGATCTTGAACTGTTTTAGCCAGTCGGAGAGGATGCCGATCACTTCAGTTTCGTGGCCGTGATAGAAATGATCCGAGCCGGGCACGATCTTGTAGCTGGCGCTGGCGCCGCCCGCTTCCGCCAGCTCTTTGGCGTATTCCAGAAAAAACGGATGCTCCGCGCCGCCGGCGATGGCAAGATGCGTGCAACCTAGGCGGCCGGCGTGCGGCCGCACGTCGTTGTTCTCGTGCTTGCCGTACTTGTTGACGTAGGTTGCGGCAGAGAAAAGCGCCATGGCACCGCTCGCCATCGCCCAGAGAAATTCTTTGCCTTTTCCCTGGGCGACCAGCCCTTCGGCTTGCTCCATGATTTGTTTGAAATCGGGCTGCTCCGCGGCGCGCGCCGAATAAAATTGCTTGGGGCAGGAACAGGAGATCATGCCGATCACATCGCTGTGGCGGCGCGTGCCCTGATAAAGGAGCGACTTGATACAACCGAGGCTATGGCCGACGAGGATGAAGCGCCTGTAGCCCTGTTTGTTGAGCTTGTCGAGCGCGGCGTCATAATCCTTTTCGCTGTCCTCGAACTTTTCGTAGGTCGCGCCGCAGAAATCAAAAAGATCGCCGCCGGCACGGTTGATCCAATCGTGACCGCGAGTGTTGATGACGAAGCAGTGATAACCCTGTTCGGCGAGAGCCTGACCGAAGATCGGCAGGGGCGGCAAATAAAAATTCATCGCCACGCCGTGCACGAGCAACAGAGCGAGATCGGATTTTGCGCTCGCGCGGCGAAAATAGCAGGCCGTGCAGGGTTTCGTTGTCGCTGGTTTTGAAATCGAGAAGCTGCGTATCGATACTCATAGCGGGGTATCCCTTCCACTCACGTCGCCGAGCAAGATTTTCTTCAGTCTGGCGACCATGGATTTGTCCAGATCGTAAAAGCCCGCGAGGGTGTTGCCCGTCGATGGCCCATCGATGGGCGCGATTTCAAGACGAGCCTTTTTCGCGTCGGCGAGAAACTCGGGATCTTGCATCGTGGCCATGAAGGACTTTTGCAGGACGGCGAGACGATCTTTCGGCGTTCCCGGCGGCGTCGAGTAACTGCGAAAGCTGGTGCCGAAGGCGTGGTCGAGGATTTCCAACAATTGGCGCGCGTCCGTGGTCTTGGCGTGGTTGATGGCGATGGGAACGTCCTTAAGGTCAGGATGGCCCTTGAGCGAAGTTTGCAGAAGTACTTTGACCTGGCCGGTTTCAAATCCTGTCGCCCAGGTCGGTTTCATCGACTCCCATGCCCAACACGAACCGGCCACCTCGCCTGATTCGGCGGCGAGACGGATCGGTCCGGTGCACTTGTAACCATCAATGACGCGAACCGGCAGGCCGATCGCTTCCCGCAGGATGCGCGCCGTGTCGGAGGTAACACCGCCTGGTCCATGGCCGCCCATCTTTACAGGCTCTTTACTGGCAAGCCAGCCTTCGAGGCTGCCGATTCCGCTCGCCTTCATAAGAGCGCAAACCCCATGATCGGCGACGGGAACGCCGAGCCAGCCGAACTTGCGGCCGTCGAATT
>JBEVIO010000463.1:0-3875 GCA_040510635.1 Binatia bacterium
TCAAGGGCAAGGTCGGTTCAATCGATATTCGCAAAGTCCGTGGGGTCGGACCCTCGGTGCAGTATCTGTACTATCATCCGGAAATCGGCGTAGAATTCCTGCGCCGATTTTATCAGGAGATGGATGTCCACATGAGCGGCGACTTTCGACAGGCTATGGACTGGCTGGCGGCCGGCAAAATCGCGGTGCTGCTGCCGATGCAAAGTTCGGGGACGGCGAAGGCGAAAGTGCAGGGATTGCCGGTGGACGAATTCGATACGAATCACTTCAGAGAGGGCGTGAACATTTCGTCCGCCTTCGGCCAGGTGGCGCTGATGAACCGAGCGCCGCATCCCAATGCCGCCAAAGTCTTCGTCAATTGGCTGCTGTCGCGCGAGGGCCAGACCACGTTGCAAAAGACTATGAGCACGCCCGGCGATCCCAAAAACTCGCGCCGTGTGGACGTTCCTAAGGATCACATCCCAACCGCGGAGCGGCGCCGCGATGGCATGAAGTACTTCGACATCGACGACCCCGAAACCAAGGATATCAACCCGGCAATCAAGTTGATCGACGAGATTTTTGCTGGGACAAAATAGTAGAGGATAAAAGATTGAGTATTGACGATGGCATTGAGTACCGGAGATAGCTGTAGAAGAGGAGCGTAAAAATGTTGACCGCAGAAGAAAATGAAATGCTCACAAGGGTCGGATCAGGAACACCGGCGGGCGAATTGCTGCGACGCTATTGGCATCCCGTGGCGATTGCCGCCGACCTGACGCCGGAGAATCCGACCAAGTTTGTCCGTATCTTGGGCGAAGATTTGGTGTTGTTTGTGACGCCCAAAGGCGAGCCTGGCCTGCTCCACGATCGCTGTTCGCACCGGGGCGCGTCGTTGTCCTATGGCCGTGTCGAAGAGCGTGGTCTCGCGTGCGCTTATCACGGCTGGCTTTATGACCCGAAAGGCAACTGTTTGGAGACGCCGGCGGAGCCCGCCGACAGTAAGTTTTGCCTCACCGTCAAACACAAAGCTTATCCGGTGCAAAAATTGGCCGGGCTGTATTGGGCCTATTTCGGACCTCAGCCCGCCCCGGTCATTCCAAAATATGATGTTTGGGCGCGCACCGACGGCTGGCACTGGCTGCGCGCACTGCCGCAGCTCGACTGCAACTGGCTGCAAGCGATGGAAAACTCGGTGGACACGGCCCATCTGCACATCCTCCATCAGGAGCTGGTGACCGACGGTTTCAAAGTCGAGAGCACGACCCGCGGCACGATCGACAATCTGGTCAAGTATGAGATGGAGGAGTTTACCCACGGTATTATCAAGCGGCGGGTTTTTCGCGACGGCAAGGTGGAGGAACATCCGCTGCTTTTTCCCACGGTCTTGCGCCAAGCTAACCGCACACAGATCCGCGTGCCGATCGATGATACCCATACTTGGATCGTTTACGTTCACTTTGTACCGGATTCGGCGGAGCCGCGAGCGAACAAAGACGAAGTGCCGGTTAATTACCGCAAGCCTTTCAAAAATCCACTTGGCGCGCGCCATCCTTTTACCAAGTTTCGCCTTGATGAAGTCGACGCTCAGGATTTCATGGCATGGGAGACTCAGGGACCGATTCTCGATCGCACGCACGAAAGGCTGGCCGCGTCAGACCGCGGCGTGGTGATGTATCGCGAGATGCTTGCACGGGAGATTAAGAAAGTGCAGCAGGGAGTCGATCCAATGAACGTTTTTCGCGATGCCGATCACGCGATCATCGACACCCAAATGGAAAGCTCTCTGGAAGTCGGGAAGGCGGGATCGGTGCGCTACCACGTGCCGCCGGCACTATAGAGGAAAACTAAGTTGCAGTCGTGGAAACCGTTCAAGCCGTTTGAATCGGGCACCCTGTCCTAGCCTTCACCGTAGCTGCCAGGATAGATTGTGAAGCGATCGGGTCAATTCATTATCATTACATTGGTGCTCGGACTCATCGGAGTTGCCAATGCCGCCGAACCCAAACCCAATTGGCAACGCGAGTGGGAGAAGGTTCTCGAAGGCGCCAAGCGCGAAGGCGAGGTGCGACTCTGGGGTGAACAAGAAATCACGCATCCCGACATCGTTGCGGCATTTACCAAAGAATTTCCTTTCGTCAAAGCCGTCAGCGTAAGCGGTCGGGTCGGCGATTTGATGCCGCGCATCATCGCCGAGCGGCGCGCCGGGAAATTTCTAGCCGACATTTACAGCGGCGGTTTGGGCGGACGATCGTTTTTTGATTTCCATAAAGCCGGCGTGCTCGACCCGCTCAAGCCGATGCTGCTCTCGCCCGATGTCGTCGACGGCTCCAAATGGTTGAACGGCGAGCACTACTATGCCGACAGCGAAAAACAGTTCGTCTTCATGTATGAAGGCAGCGTCGCCGGAGTGGGTTTGCACTACAACACGAACTTGGTGGATTTAAAGGAATTCAAATCCTACTGGGATCTGCTCAGTCCAAAGTGGAAAGGAAAAATTCTGCTCTTCGAGCGACCCGGCGTCGGCTCGCCGAGCGTGATCCGCTACTTTTACAACACGCAGCTGGGGCCGGACTTCGTCAAGCGCCTATTCAGCGAGATGGAGGTAACCGTGTCGCAGGACCGGCGCCAGTCGAGCGACTGGTTGGCGTCGGGAAAATTTCCCATCTGCATCGACTGCGGCGACACCGACCGAGCCAAGCAGCAAGGATTGCCCGTCGATGAATTTCCCCATGCGAACCTCAAGGAAGCGAGCTACGAAATCAGCACGAGTGGCAACAGCGGCTTGGCGCTCATCAACAATGCGCCGAATCCAAACGCGGCGCGAGTATTCATCAACTGGTTTCTCTCCCGGGCTGGGCAAGTCGTTTGGCAGACCGTTATGAATACAAAAGTGCAGGAGCCGTCCGATTCCATGCGCATCGATATTCCCAAAGACAAAGTTGCCGCGCCGGCCCGGCGTGACGAGGGGAAAAAATATATCGTGACCGGTTTTCTCGATCCCGATCCGCCGACGAAGTTGTTTAGAGAACTAGTGAGTAAAGAGAAGCGCAAGTGACCCCAACAAAGTATTGCACTATGGCAGTGGAGAGATGTCTTTCCGGGCGGAAGCCGGAATCCAGATCCCATCCCAGCCTGGATTCCGGGTCGTCCCCGGCCTTCGCCGGGGTTGGCCGGAATGACGGCTAATCATGTAACGATTGAACCTTTTGGGAGGCAGTAATGGCAGCGACGCTCAACTACGAACCGATCGAGATCAACGCATACTTTCGTTCGCATACGCACCTGCCGCTTTGGGAGATACTCGAAAAGGCCGGTTTCTGGAACCGGGTCGCCATCAAAGTCAATTTTACGTACTGCGATAGTTCTTCCGAGGCGGAGGCAGGATTGTTTAGCGGGAAAATCGATTTGATTTCCGGCAACCACATCTCACCGTACGCATTGGTGGCGCGCGGCAAGCCGATCGTCTCATTGGCGTCGCCAACCAACGGAGTCAGTGATCGTGTTGTTTCACGCGAGCCGATGACGTCGTTGACGCAGATCCGCGGGAAGCGGGTCATCGACACGACGATCCTCGATAACGGCGGCGGCTACAACCACATTCGCGGCAACCATATGCTCTACATCCTGGAATCCGGCTTAGAGCTTAGCGACGTCAAATGGATCGAGATCACCGACAAGATGTCGAGCGAGTTTCGCGCTGCCCAATACGAAGCGATGAAAGCCGGCGAGGGTGATGTCACATTCGTTACCGGCGACACGAAAAGATACGAGGATGCCGGCTTTGCTGTCTTGCAATTGCCGAGACTGCCGATGATTAACGGGCCGACCTTGACGACGACCATGACCGCGCTCGACAAGTATGATCGGTTCGGTGAGCGGCTGGTGCTCGCGCA
>JBEVIO010000464.1:0-3859 GCA_040510635.1 Binatia bacterium
CTACCTATCGCAGCGAATTATCCAGGCCACTACCAGCCGTGCTCGATGCAACGAGCGGTCCTGGCAGCTCGGGTTGGATCGACGACTGTCGAGAATCAGTACTCAATAGATAGAAGATGGTGAAACGACAAACCTTAAAGCCTTCAGTTTCTTTTCAACCGAAACCTGCCTAATTAAGCGCGCGCCTAGCGCGGCGGCAGCGGGCCACCATCGGCGAGTTTTTTATAAAGCGCGATGACTTCGGTATCGCGCGGTAGCTCGCGCACGGCCTTTTCCACTTCCTCGCCGGTGAGCGGCGACGGCTCGCGGCCCATGAGCTTTTTAAAGTCCTGTTGAAAGCCGGGATCTTTAAAAGTCTTCGCCATCGCTTCGCGCAGTATCTTGACCAACTCGGGCGGTGTGCCCGGTGCCAGATGATGCGGCCAGCGCGGTACCTGGAAGGCGCGTAGTAGGTCGACGATTTTTCGCTCTTTATCGTTTTTGGCAAAGCTATCGATGTCGGGCAAGGCCGGTAGACGTGCATCGAATCTGCCCTTCGGATTGGAAATGGTCGCGTGAAACTGCACCTGATCGCCGAGATCCTTGAACACGCTATCGATGTTACCGCTGGTGCGCGCGTCGAGCTCGCCGTTATTGAGCGCCACGTCCATCTCCGGATCGTTGAAACCGACGATAAACCTGGGCTCCTTGAACTCGAGCATGAAAGCGAACATGCGCGCGGTCACATAAACCGAATGACCGACAGAGTGAGCGCCAATGCGGATGCCCGACGCGCGCCTGACCTTATCCAAACTATCCAGGCCTGCCGTCTTGCGGGTGAAGAAGGCGTAGGGATTGCCGGTTTCGGTCGAGCCAATGTAAATAAATTTATCAATGTCATAGTTGCTGCCGGGTAAGCCCAGGATTGGCCCGGGTATCATCGCGCCCGCTGAGCCGATCTTCAACCCGTCCGGTTTCGCGGTGTACAGGTCATTGGCGCCCTTGCGGCCCGAGGCTCCGTCCATGAATTCCATGGTGATCGTCGGATTGCCCGGAATGTATTTTTTTAGATAAGGCATGAGCGCGCGCGACTGGAACTCGCCGGAGCCGCCCGGACCGCCGCCGCGCACGATGGTAATCGTCTTGCCAGCGTAGTAAAGCGTCTGGCCGAGACTAACGCGCGCCGCAGCGAATACCATGAAAAGCCCGCCGCAGAGCACCAAAACGAATCTTATTCTATGCCGACTGCGCATCGTTTCACCTCTCCAAAAAAAAACATCACCTCGCGCCGAAATAACCATCGGTCCCGCCTTCGAGCCAAGACGGTTATGTCACATGCGTGAAATTTTCGTCAAGCCGGCGCGCCGGACGGTTTGTTAGCTGGTTCCGTGGAGACTCCTTCGGGCGGTAACTCAATCTTAATCAATGGACATAAGAGCACCGGAAAGCGAGGTATTTTCCGGGAATCGCAAGCTTAATCACCCGCCAACTGCGTTAAAAATGACGCGATCTCTCATCGGCGCCGCAATTTGGTGTCTTGGAATAAACCCACTGTGGGGCTAACATTGATTTATCCATGCAATCGGTCTACGTCGCCGGCGTCGGCATGACTAAATTCGGCAAGGATCCGCGCCCGCTGGCGGAGATTTTTTGCCAAGCGGCCAAGCTCGCGCTCGGCGCGGCCGAGCTCGGCAAAATCGACGCCCTGTATATCGGCGTGATGAATCCTGAAGAGTTTACCGGCGACAGTAACATCGCCTCTCTGATCGCTGACGCGATCGGCTTAACCGGCATCCCTGCGCTGCGCATCGAAACCGCGTCTTCCGCCGGCGCCGCAGCGCTGATGGCTGGCTTTCAAGCGATCGCATCGGGCTATTATCGGCGCGTCTTGGTTCTGGGCGGCGAAAAGATGACTCATCTGACGACGAGCGCGGCCACCCGCGTTCTCGCCGGCGTCATCGACAAACGCGAGCGCCAGTGCGGCGCGACGATGCCGGCACTGGCGGCGATGATGACGGAAAAGTACCGGCAAAAATCGCGCATCTCGGAGTCGCGGCTGAGCAACATGCTGTGCGCCGTGGCGCTGAAAAATCACGCCAACGGCGCGCATAATCCGCTGGCGCAGTTTCAGCGCGCGATCAAGCGCGAAGCGTACTTCGCCAGCAAATTTGTCGCGACGCCGCTGCGGCTCTACGACTGCGCGCCGATCACCGATGGCGCCGCCGGCGTCGTGCTCACCAGCGAAAAAACCGACGTGTGCTTATCCGGAATTGGACAAGGGACCGGGACGCTGAGTCTGCAGGATCGAGAAGTTTTTACTTCCTTTCCCGCCACCAAGGTCGCCGCCGCGCGCGCTTATCGGATGGCGGACGTATCCGCGCAAAACATCGATTTCGTCGAGGTGCACGACGCTTTCACGCCCTTCGAGATCATCAGTACCGAGGATTTGGGATTTTTTCCGCCGGGCAAGGGCGGCGACGCGGTTCTCGACGGCAAAACTGCGCTCGCAGGGACGCTGCCGGTCAATCTCTCCGGCGGCTTGAAAGCGCGTGGTCACCCGGTCGGCGCCAGCGGCCTGGCGCAGGTGGTCGAGGTCGTCAAAACATTACGTGGCGAAACTTGGTCGAAACGCGAATTCAAACGCGGCCTGGCGCAAAGCACGGGCGGTCTCGGCACGAATAATTTCGTCACGATCTTGCAACGGACCAACGCTGCGGCGGTGCAAAATTTATGGCCGCTCGGCGGCTCGGAGAACGGCGCCAATCACAAAACGGTTGCTGCGCCGCCGGCGCAGCAAGCCGACGAAGGCGTGATCGAAACTTTTACGATCCTTTACGTCACGCCGGACGGTTTTCTGCCGCCGCTCGCATTGGCGCTGATCCGAACACCGGAAGGACGCCTGCTCATGGCCCAGGGCGAGGACGAAAGCCAATTGAAAATCGGCCAGGAAGTCTATCTCCGCCGGATCGATGGAGTTTGCCTGTTTACTGTCAAAGGCCAAATACAAAAAGTCCAAGACGCCTTCATGAAATTATTTCGGCGCAAGGCGGCGACGCCGGCGCCGAAAGACAACCGGAAAGAAGCACCCAAGTGATCCTCGAACGCGGCCCCAGTCGTGCCGAAAAGCGTTTTAAGTCGCTCATCAAACTTATTTTCGAAGAACTCAAGGACGCGATCGTCGCCGGCAAGCTCGCGCCCGGCGAGCGGCTCTTCGAAGCCAAGCTGGCCGCTTCGCTGAAAGTCGGTCCGGTGCTGGTCCGCGAAGCCTTGCGCGCGCTCGAAAGCGAAGGCTATGTCACCTTTCGCCCCGATAACGAAGTCGTGGTGAGCAAACCAACCCGCGAAGAGATCGAAGACTACTATGCGATTTCCGGCGCGCTCGAAGGGCTGGCCGCGCGGCTCGCGGTCGAACGAGCCACAGCGGAAGAAATCGGCCATCTTAGAGAATTGCACAGGGCGCTCAAAGAAGCGTGCCAGAAACGCGACTTGGTCCATTATTTCGATGCCAATAACCGTTTTCATCGCTTCATTGCCGAGATCGCCCGTAACGAGCGGTTGTATCGGCTGGTCGATCAATTGCGCCAGGATATTCAAAAGACGCGCATCCTCGCGCTTCGTTCGCCACAGCGTGTCGACTATTCGATGCGCGAGCACGATCAAATCCTCGACGCTTTTTTGAAAAATAACTCCGCGCTCGCCGAGAGCACCATGGTGCGTCACCTAAAAAACCAGATGGAAACCCTACAAAAAACGCTCGAAACGACAAAAGGAGAAAAGCGATGAGCGATCGAGTCGAAACCAAGGCCCGCCCGCTGGGCATCAACCACGTCGTGCTTGAGGTCGGCGACCTGGACCAAGCGCTGGAGTTTTACGGCGGCTT
>JBEVIO010000465.1:0-8270 GCA_040510635.1 Binatia bacterium
GAAGATCGTGTCCTGCATATCACGCGCCGGATGATCTTTCGGAAAGTTAAGCGCCACGAAATTATGATAGTCGTCCTCGATATCGGGACCGCGCGCGATTTCAAAGCCCATTCCAGAAAAAATATCGATGATCTCGTCGATAACCAGAGTGATCGGATGAGCACTGCCCCTAACCCAACGCGTTCCGGGAAGTGTGATGTCGACCCGTTCTTCTTTTAACGCCTGGGTTTTAGCTTGTTGTTTTAGCGCGCCGAGCTGCTCCTCCAAACGCTCTTCGAGAGTGCGGCGCAACTGGTTGAGCTGCTCGCCGGCACGCCGCCGCTCTTCTCCGGGCAAATCTTTGAGGCCACGGAGCCGAAGTGTCACGCTGCCGCTTCGACCCAAAACCTCGATCCGGATTTGTTCCAGCTCTTTCTCGGAACTTGCTTGCTGAATACGAGCCAGAACCTCTCCCTGGAGAGTTTCCACGGAATCGTTCATTCGACGGCACAAAAGGGACGCTTACGCGCCTAGGTGAGATTTTGCGGTTTGCGCTAACTGACCGAACGCAGACATGTCGGCAACGGCAATCTCAGCCAAAATCTTGCGGTCGAGCTCCACGCCGGCTTGCTTGAGTCCCTTGATCAATTGGCTGTACGAAAGACCGTTGATTTTGGCCGCTGCGCCAATGCGGGTGATCCATAGGCCGCGAAAGGTTCTTTTCTTGATTCGGCGATCACGATACGCGAACGTCAGCGCCCGCTCTACCGTTTCCCGCGCCGACCGATACAAGCGTCCTCGGCCGCCGACGTAGCCTTTCGCAAGCTTCATGATCTTCTTGCGTCTTTGCCTCGATTTGCTTCCACCTTTAGCTCTGGGCACTGGAAAACTCCTTCCTGAGTTAATGTGAATGACGAGAAATCGGAGTCTATGTTGACACTCAATCCTCGCTACTCGGTCCTCAGTCCTGCTTTATTTATAGGGTATCAGTTTACGAATATTCTTCGTTTCAACCGCGGCCACCGTCGTTGACTGGCGCAAATGTCTTTTTCGTTTCTTGCTCTTGCTCGAGAGAATGTGACGTTTATAGCCTTTGTTGCGCTTGATCTTACCATTGCCGGTAACGCGAAATCTTTTCGCCGCCGCTCTATTAGTTTTAATTTTGGGCACTTTTTCACTCCTCTAATTTTTCTTTTCGCGGTCTCGGTTGAGCGGTCACTTTGGCGACAAGAGCATCGCCATGTTTCTTCCCTCCAGCCGTGGTTCGATGTCGACTTTAGCAACATCGAGTACCTGACCGACAACGCCCCGGAGCATCTGTCGGCCCAATTCAGGATGCGTGATTTCTCGACCGCGAAAGAAAACCGATACTTTGACTCTTTGGCCTTTCCCGATAAATTGACGAATGTTTCGGACCTTATGCTCGACGTCGTGGGCGTCGGTGCGAGAGCCCATTTTCACTTCTTTGATCTCGACTACCGAATGCTTTTTCGGCCCATGGGATTTCTTTTTTTGCTCGTAGCGAAATTTGCCGTAATCCATCATGCGGCACACGGGCGGCTGCGCGTCCGGAGCCACTTCAACCAAATCGAGCTCCTGGGCTTCCACTTGTTTGAGCGCCTCGTGCAATGGCAATACTCCCAGTTGCTCGCCCTTCGGTCCGATCACCCGCACTTCGCGCGCGCGAATTTGATGATTGATCCTCGCTTCCCTAGCTATAGGCCACCTCCATGTCCAGTTTGATTTTCATATTTATGCCTCTCCCATTTCTTGCGCAACCTCGGCGCAAATCTTTTGGCTAAATTCGGCAAGCGACATGGCCGGTAAATTCTCGCCGCCACGCCGCCGGGGCGCGACCGTCTCAGCCTCGACTTCCTTGTCACCGATCACGAGCGCGTACGGCACCTTGGCCAATTGCGCTTCGCGAATTTTATAGCCGAGCTTTTCATTTCGGCTGTCCAACTCGATGCGCCAGCCAGTGTCGCGAAGTTGCTCGAATACTTTTGTAGCATATTCTTTCTGATCGTCGGTAACGGTCAGGATTTTTACTTGCACCGGCGCCAGCCAGAGTGGAAATGCGCCGGCGCAATGCTCCAGCAGGATGGCAATGAAGCGCTCAATCGAACCCAAAACCGCCCGGTGCAGCATGACCGGCATCGCCTCGCTGCCTTCCGCGGTTACGTATTTGAGATCAAAGCGCTCGGGCATCGCGCAGTCGATCTGCACGGTCGCCAGCGTCCAAGAGCGTTCGAGCACGTCGCGAAAATCAAAACCGATCTTCGGGCCGTAAAACGCGCCCTCGCCCGGAAGAACTTTTACCGAAAATCCTGACTCTTCAAGACAGCGGCGCAGCGCGGCCTCGGCGGCTTCCCATAGCTCGATTCGGCCGAGAAATTTCTCCGGCCGCGTCTGCAGCGTGACTTCGATTTTATCGAAACCGAAGACCTTGTAGACCTCCTTGGTCATGGCGACAAATTGTTCGAGCTCACTGTCAAGCTGCTCGGGCGTGCAGTAAATATGCGCATCGTCTTGAGCGAATGAGCGCACGCGCGTCAAACCGGACAATACGCCCGACGGCTCGAAGCGGTGCAATCGGCTAAAGTCGGCAAAGCGAATCGGCAGATCACGATACGAATATTTGCGCGAAGCGAATAGGTAACAATGGCCGGGACAGTTCATCGGCTTTACGCCGTATTCGCCGTCGTGCACTTCCATCAAGAACATGTCGTCACGAAAGGCTTCATAATGCCCCGAGGTTTTCCACAAATCCGTCTTATAGATCAGCGGCGTTACCACCTCGGTGTAACCGTAGCGGCCGTAAAGCGCGCGGATATATTGGATCAGCCGGTTGTAGATGACCGTGCCCTTGGGATGAAAAAAAGGCGATCCCGGCGCGATCGGGTGAAGCGAGAACAAATCCAAGGCCGGGCCAAGGCGCCGATGATCACGCTGCTTCGCTTCTTCGATCCGCTTGAGATAAGCATCGAGGTCTTTGCGATTGGCCCAGGCGGTGCCGTAGATGCGCTGCAGTTGTTCGTTGCGCGAATCGCCGCGCCAGTACGCACCGGCGATACTGGTCAGCTTAAATGCCTTGATGGCCGAGGTGCGCGGCACGTGGGGACCGCGGCAGAGATCGAGCCAATCGCCCTGGCGGTAAAGCGACACTTTGTCATCCGCGATTCCTTCGATGATCTCGACCTTGTAGTGCTCGCCCATTTTGCGAAAAAGCTCGATGGCTTCGCTGCGCGGCATTTCTTCGCGCACGATTGGCAAATTGGCTTTGACCAATTCCTGCATCTTCTTTTCGATCAACTGCAACTCTTCGGGAGAGAAAGGCGCATCCCGTTTGAAGTCGTAATAGAAACCGTTTTCAATCGTTGGGCCGATCGTGACCTGCGTGCCGGGGAAAAGACTCTGAACCGCTTGCGCCATTAAATGAGCCGTCGAGTGGCGCAGAGTATCAAGCCCCTCTGGGCTTTCCGGCGACACCCACTCCACCGTCGAGTCTTTGTCCAAAATCCGGCTTAGATCGACCAGCTGGCCATCGACTTTGGCCGCGATGAGGTCCCTCTGGCCCCCCACCTCGGAGGCCAACTCGTTGATCCGTATACCAGGACGAACGTCGACGGATTTTCCGGCAGGCAATGTGACGTGGATACTGTCCATGCGATCGGTTAGAAAATGGTAGGCACGGGCAGGATTGAACTGCCGACCTCTTCCGTGTCAAGGAAGCGCTCTCCCACTGAGCTACGTGCCTGCGGGGTCCGATAGAAGAAGTTAGTTTCGCAGAATCGAACAAACATTAAATAGTTTTGAATTTGGCTTTGTGCTGATGCTCCCCTTCAGGGCTCTGCCCGAAAGCGCGGCAAACAGCGCAAGAGATCGATTTTATTATCAATTTCCAGCCCGCATGTCAACCAGGCCGGGTGATAGACGGGGCTCGACTTTGCAACCAGACCAGCCCTCGGTAGAGATACTGACATCCAGAAACAACCGTTACAACGGCCGTCGCGCCGACGAAAACATCCAGGACTCGCGGATCTAAAAGCCGGGGGTCGTCAAGCATCACCAAAGCCACCGCCAACGTTAAAAGCTGCAGCGTGGTGCTCCATTTACCCACGACCGTCGGCTTCACTTGCAGCCGCTCTTCGATCAGAAAATAAATAATAGCGTAACCTACCAGGATCAGAACGTCGCGCCCCACGACGACAATCGCAAGCCACATGGGTATGCCGCCGATGGATCCGAGCACAATGAAGGAAGTAATCACGAGCAGCTTGTCGGCGACTGGATCCAAATAGGCGCCGAGGGCGGTCTGCTGTTTCATCCAGCGGGCAACGAAGCCATCTAAAAAATCGGTCAGACCGCCGATGGCGAAAACCACGAGTGCTTCCCAATAGAAATGATAGGATAAGAATTCCAGAAACACCGGGATCGTCAATATGCGCAGGAGCGTAAGAAAATTCGGCAGGTTCAGCATGAAGGGTCACGACGGCCGCTCGGCCTGAACGGCACTGGCCGTGAGTAGCTTGCGCATCTGTCCGGCGAGCTTGGGCGTAACCAGAGCGGTGACGCGGATCAAATCATTATCATATTCTTCCTGGACGATTCGGCCGCGCTCACGCAATAGCGCCAGCAAGGGTCCCTGAGACGGCGTGAAGCTCGCTTGGAATTGCTCTTTCTTCCGATCGAGAATGTTTCCGACCGTTAGCAAAAGCTGCTCGACGCCGGAACCGGTCAATGCCGAGATCGGACAAACTCCCAGCACATCGTTGTCCTTGAACTGCGCCGTTGGCACGTCTGAGATCCTATCGGTCTTGTTCGGCACCAGCAGTGTCGGCAACTCGCCAGCGCCAATCTCGTCCAGCACATTCTCGATAACCCGAATCTGTTCCTCAAAAAGCGGATTGGCCAAATCCACCAGGTGCAGCAGCAAATCGGCGCGGCTGACTTCTTCGAGCGTGCTCTTGAACGCTTCGATCAAGGAATGGGGAATCTTGTGGATAAAACCGACGGTATCGACGAGCATCACTTTATCGCCGCTGGGCAAACGCAGCGCGCGCGTGGTCGGGTCAAGCGTCGCAAACAGTTTGTCTTCGACAAAGACGCCCGCGCGCGTGAGCGTGTTCATCAGAGTCGATTTACCCGCGTTGGTATACCCGACCAGCGCCACGGTCGGAAACGGCACCTCATGGCGTTCCTTACGTTGCAGCCCACGGGTGCGTTCGACGGTCTCAAGCCGATGCTTGAGATGGCCGATGCGCTCGCGAATGCGGCGTCGATCGACTTCCAACTGCGTCTCGCCGGGACCTCGGGTGCCGATACCGCCACCGAGCCGCGACAGATGGGTCCATTGGCGGGTCAGGCGCGGCAACAGATATTCGAGCTGTGCCAACTCGACCTGCAGCTTGCCCTCGTTGCTGCGCGCGCGCTGCGCAAAGATATCTAGAATCAACTGACTGCGATCGATGACGCGGAGTTTGAACGCCGCTTCCAAGTTACGCTGCTGCGCTGGCGTGAGATCTTCATCGACGATGATCAAGTCGGCGTGATTCTCGCTGAGGCTCTTTTGAATTTCGTCGACCTTGCCACGGCCGATCAAAGTCGCCGGCGTGACGTTTCTTACCTGCTGGGCGAATTTGCTTAAGACCGTCGCGCCCGCTGTTTCTGCCAGCCGTTCGAGCTCTTCCATGCTCTCGTCGAGCGCTAGTTTGTGATCGCGCGACGGCAGCTCGACGCCCACCAGAACGGCTTTCTCCCTACGATGCTCGGTGGAAATCAACTGCTTCAAGAGTCTAAAGAATGAAAACTTACTCGAGAACCGAAAAGTCGCTCGACCGTGTCGGCCAATGCCGGAGAAGAGGTGATACGCACCTGTTCGGGGAGTTCGATGATGGTCTCGCCGTTGGCGGAGGCGAGCATATGCAGATAAACGGTAGCCGGTCCCGGATAGTCGAGCAATGTGTCGCGCAGGCGGACCAGCTCATCGGCCGAGACTTCCGACTCGCGGACATAAAGATGCACCTTTTCGCCGTTCGACCTGCCATTGCCGTTGGTCTGGCCGTTTTTCTGATTTTTCGCGGCATCAGCCAAGAGCACGACCTCGTTGGCGATGACTTGCATCCGTTCTTCGCCGACTTCCAAGCGTCCTTTCACAAAGATCGGATCGTCTGCGCTAAGCAGTTCCGCGCTCTTTTTATAGGTATCGGGCCAGACGATCACTTCGATGAAACCGGTTTTGTCTTCGAGATTGAAATTGGCATAGCGCTCACCTTTTTTAGTATTGCGCAATTTCAGGGCTGACACCACCCCACCGAGTCTGATTTCCCCCGATTGCGCCTTTTCTTTCGATGCCGAGACTGTCCCGCTCGTGATCCTTGTCAGCGCGCGCTCGAATTTATCCAGAGGATGACCGGTAATATAAAAACCCAGGGCCTCTTTTTCGAACGCCAGCGTCTCCTGCGACGTCCATTCCGTCACCTGAGGATAAACGTCGCCCGGTTTGTTGGCGCCTTTTGCCGGTGTGCCGAGCATGGCAAAGATATCGATCTGATTGCTCGACTGATCACGTTGGTGCGCCTGCCCGGCTTTCATCGCGTCATCGAGCGCGCCGGTCATGCGCGCGCGCGAAACATGGGTGCCATCGAAGGCGCCGCATTTGATCAAGCTCTCGATCACCCGGCGGTTGACCGCCGTCATATCGACGCGCCGGCAAAAATCAAAGAGCGATTCGAAAGGCCCGGCCTGAGATCGACTTTCAAGAATAACCTCGACAGCCTTTTCACCGACGTTTTTTACCGCCGCCAGGCCGAAACGGATCTTATCGCCAACCGGTGTGAAGTAGGCGCGACTCTCGTTGACATCGGGCGCAAGTACCTCGATGTCCTTGTCACGACACTCGGCGAGATTTTTGATCACCTTATCGGTGTCGCCCATTTCCGAGGTCATCAAGGATGCCATGAACTCGACCGGATAGTGAGTTTTCAAATAAGCGGTCTGGTAAGAAACCAGCGCGTAAGCCGCGGAATGCGATTTATTGAAACCATAACGCGCAAAGGTTTCCATCTGGTCAAAAATTTCCGTGGCTTTTTTGTCGTCGATCTTTTTTTTGCGCGCGCCGTCGACGAAGCGCTCGCGCTGCGCCGCCATTTCGTCGGGATCTTTCTTGCCCATGGCGCGGCGCAGAATGTCCGCGTCGCCCATGCTGTAGCCGCTGAGCACCTGAGCGATTTGCATAACCTGTTCTTGGTAGACGATCACGCCGTAGGTATCTTTTAAAATCGACTCGAGCAGTGGGTGCAAATATTTGAACTTTTCTTTGCCGTGCTTGCGCTTGATGTACTCTTCGGCCATGCCGCTGTCGAGCGGACCGGGCCGATAGAGAGCGAGAATCGCGACCAGGTCCTCGAAACAGTGGGGCCGGATTTTGACGGTCATCTCGCGGATGCCCGTGCTTTCCAGTTGAAACACGCCGGTGGTGTTGCCGTCGCAAAGGGTCCGGTACGTTTTCTTGTCGTCGAGCGCCAGACGATTGAGGTCGATCTTTTCGCCGCGGGTGACTTCGATGAGCTTCAAACAATCGTACAACAAAGTGAGCGTCTTAAGGCCGAGAAAATCGAATTTGACCAGTCCGATTTTCTCCACCGCGCTCATGTCAAACTGAGTGACGATGCCGCCTTCCTTATCGACGAAAAGCGGCAGATGATCGACGAGCGGCAAGTTCGACAACACCACACCCGCAGCGTGAGTCGAAGCGTGGCGAACCAGCCCTTCGAGCCGTAGCGCATGGTCCATCAGAGTCTTAACCCGCGGGTCGCTCTTCATCATTTCCGGGAGGCGCGGCTCCATTTTCATCGCCTCGGTCAGCGGATAATCGAAGCCCTGCTTCGGCGCGGGGACCAGCTTGGCAATGGCGTCGGTCTCTGCAAAAGAAAAGCCCAGCGCACGGCCGACATCCCGAATCGCGGCTTTGGCTTTGAGCGTCCCAAACGTTGCGATCTGGGCAACCCGGTCGGCACCGTACTTGTCCTTGACGTACTGAATCACTTGGGCCCGGCCGCGGATGCAGAAATCGACGTCGATATCCGGCATGGAGCGGCGCTCGGGATTGAGAAAGCGCTCGAACAAAAGCACGTGGCGAATCGGGTCGAGATCGGTGATGCGCAGCGCGTAGGCCACCAGACTGCCCGCCGACGAACCGCGTCCCGGCCCCACCGGAATGCCGTTCTGCTTGGCGTAATTGATAAAATCCGCGACCACCAGGAAATAACCCGGAAACTGCATGCTCTTGA
>JBEVIO010000466.1:0-7935 GCA_040510635.1 Binatia bacterium
AATCGTCAGCGCCGCTCGCAGTCTTGGCCGGCAAACGCACTTTGGCGAGATATTGCTGTAGTGTGCCGTAACCGTGAATACCATGAATTTCCCTCGTGCCCTGCTCGCGAAGCTGGAGCGACACAGCAACATCGTAGTCGATCATCGCTCCGTAAGCGCCGGTATCGATTAAGAATTCACCTCGCGCTTCACGACTGAGCTCATCGTCGTGTCGACTCCACGCGCCGGGGATCAGCGGACCGATCGATTTTAGGCGTTCGCGATTAGTAACGACTTCTATTCGATAGGACCGGTTTTCCATAGCGCCATAACGAAGCTAAATCACCCGAGACGGAAAGGCTCCCGCGCTTGCTACCATCGGTTAGATTTTCGAAACATATTCGCTATTCCGAACGAGGAACCGATACGGCTTATCTTTCCACTTACCGGCGTAGTCGACGCCGATCCGTCGCGTTGCGTTAAATTTTGGCGCCGGCTCACCGCGATCCTCGACGTAAAGAATATCGCCGAACAGATCCGCGCCGTTGAGCGAGCGGTCAATGGCGAAAGCCTGGCAAAGTTTACCCGGCCCGCTGGCGAGGCCGCGCAGTTTGTCGAGCCTCCTGCGAGATTTCATTAAATCGACACCGTCCACCGGCTCCACCGCGCGAATCAAGACCGCCGCTGGATAGTCCTTTTTCTCGGTGACCAGATTGAGCATGTTGTAAAAACCATAGATGAAATAGACGTAGGCATGACCGGCCTCACCGAACATCACCTCCGTGCGCGCCGTGCGTCCTTTCGCCGCGTGACACGCTAAATCCTGCGGGCCGATGTAAGCTTCGGTTTCGACGATACGACCAACCGTATCGCCTTGCGGATGTTTGCGGATCAAATATTTGCCCAACAATTGCTTGGCGACGCTGATGGTTTTTTGTTCGTAGAATGCGCGGGGAAGCTTCAAGGCCGAGCTAACGAGAGCCGATTGCAGAAACGTCGCTTGTGAACTCTGCTCACTGACAGGCGCCTTCTGCATCCTTATTCGGACTGCGGCAACTCGTCTTTGATTTCCATCCACGGTGCTTTCGATCCAACATGAATGTGCTTTGATGCTTTCAGCCCAGGATCGCTGTCCAAAGTTCCCGGACGGAAGCGAAGGTGTTTAGGGTCTTTATCTTTTTTCTTTAGAATCGGTGATCCGCAGCGCCCGCAAAACACGCGATGATAGCCCGGCGACGATTCCCACTGCTTTAGCAATTCTTCCCCGGTGACAAAGCGAAACGAAGCCGTCGGAATCGTCGACCCACTCGAAAAAGCCGATCCCGACATCTTGCGGCAGAGACTGCAATGACAATTAGTCACCGCGCCAAGCTCACCGTCTATCTGATATCGAACGCCGCCACAGAGACATGAACCTGTTAACATGAAAATTCCTCGTAATGCCATTACCGCTTTAAGCCGGTATTAAGTCCTAAACCCTCTACTAGTAAATTTGAATGATCCAAATCGATAGCACATCACAAACATGTTGACGTAAAGCAAACCAGTTCTTATTTTATCTCCTTCACCAAACTCCAATCCACCAACTGGCTCAACGGAATATCCTTCGTCAGCTTGAGTCTTTCTTTCGTAAGCTGCACGTCCAGTTGCACGCCTTTGTCGGAAATCGTGCCGTCGTCGCTGAACGAGTTGATCGAGGCGTCGTAGGCTCTGGCCGATTGCCCTGGCGTAATGCGCAGATAATCGGAAAGCATTTGCACCATCTCCGTCCGATTTTGCTTGAAGTAACGCGTGCCGCGCACCGTGGCGCGCACGACTCGTCTCACTTGATCCCTTTGTGTTTGGAGCTTATGGTCCATGACCGCCATACCCGACAGCGGCAATTCGATGAGGTCTCCGAGGTAAACGAGCCGCCTAAAACCTTCGTCTTCGGCCTTCATGGCAAAGGCGACATCGATCGGCGTCGCGTCGATCGAGCCGGCGTGTAGCGCAGCCAAGCGCGTCGGGCTTTCCCCGGTGACGATGATCTTCACATCCTTCTCCGGCTCGAAACCAAAATGCCGCACGGCGACTCGCGAAAGGTAATCCACCGTGCCGGCAACCGAGTCGACGCCGATCACTTTTCCCTTCAGGTCTTTCGGCGTCTTGATTTCAGGGCGGGCAACCAGGACATGCAGGGGGCGACCGGCGATGCCGAGCACAGCTTTGATGGGGACGCCGGTCACCGCCGCGCGTAGCGCCGATCCCCAAGCGAGCAGATAATCGACATCGCCGGAGATTAAAGCTTTGACGCCGACGGCGGGCTGCATCTGAACTTTGTCCAGGTCGATCCCTTCGCTTTTATAAAATCCCTTGCGCGTGGCGACGACGACGGGAAATTCGAACAGGCCGCGGCTCGGCGTCGCGATGGTCACGCGTTCGGCTTGCAGCAATGACGGCGAGCCGAGCGATGACACGGTCATCGCTACGCTGCAAAAAATCGCGAATCGAATTCGATGAAAAAAATTTCGTATTTTCATGGCCGCAAGCGGATCTCCTATTCAAGCCGAACGTTTTTAGAGAATTCGTAATTCCCTGAGCATTCGCTTTCGTACTTGCCGACAATCTTATCGTTGCTCCAGCCTCCGGCAAAGCATTGCTTTAGAAACGACGTGATCAGGCTCCAGGCGTCCTTCGCCGCGTCCTTGCGGTAGCGCCCCGGCATAGTGTCGTTCAGCCAACCGTGCGGTGCGCCCGGATAGACACGAATATGATAATTCTTCTTCGACTTTTCCAAGCAGTTGCGAAAACGCAGGACATCCTCGAGGGAGATAATGTGGTCGGCTTCGCCGAAGACGCCGAGCACAGGACAATTCACCTGCGCGATCAACTCTTCGATCGGCGTCGGGCGGAGGTCGTTGCCCTGCCACTCCCGGCCGCCGACAGCGCCATAAAGCACCACCGCGCCCGCGACATCATTTCGTTTCGCCGCCAACAGCACGGGTTGTCGACCGGTTTGGCAAACACCGATGATGCCAATCCGTGCGCCGTCGACTTCCTTTAACTTTTTTAAGTATTCAACGGCACCGTTCAAATCCTCCAGCGCGCCGTCGTCGGTCAGATCGACCCTCTGCTCGCCGCGCAAGACTGCTTTACGATCGCCGGCAAAACGATGAAACAAATCGGGCGCCAGGCCGACAAAGCCCGCCTGAGCCAATTTGACCGTTAAATCTTTCGTATGCTGATCGATGCCATAGCGCTCGTGCAGAATGATCACCGCCGGACGCTTGCCTTTAGCTTTCGGTAAAGCGCGCACCGCGCTGATGCCGCCGCCGTATTTGACCATTGTCGGATTGATTCCCGTCGATGTCTTTGCCGCCATTATTGCCTCCGACGAAATTTGGCTTGCACCGATTGTCAATCAAAGTTCGCCAAGCTTATCCTTGCCCGCTCGAACGAGTCAAGGCGATCGTGATATCGGCATAGCTCGTTAGACCCGAGCATTAAGCTCGCTTGTTTCAAACTAAGCGTCACCCTATATTTACGCCCATGAATCTAAAAGACGGATCATCAGTAGTCGCGCATCTGACCACGACCGGACGCAAGACGGGACAGCCGCGCCGTGTGGAGCTGCGCTTTGTCTACTACCAGGGATGCTTTTATACATCATCGGCTCGCGTCCAGGGCAAGCACTGGTGTCAGAATATACTTCAGAATCCGATTGTGGAGCTCCGGGTGAAAGGAGAGACGCTCCCGTGTACCGTGACACAAGTGGTCGACGCGGACTTGCGGCGGCAAATCCTTACGTTACGGGATTCACCGCCGCTCATGGATCGGGTGGTGTTCGAGATCAGGCGCCGCGATTGACAGCGCCGCAGGTAGAATTGCTACTGACAGACACTGGGACTACTTTTTCGCCTCTTCCTTGGGTTCCGTCGCCTTCTTCTCCATATTCTCTACGCCCTTTTGCATGCCTTCCATCATCGCTTTTTCCTTTTGCATGCCTTCCTGCATCACCTTTTGCACTTCTTGATCTCGCGCCGCGGTATCTTTTTTATCGCCGCAAGCCGAAACGCCGCCGAGCAGGCCGGCAAAGATTATTGCATAAATATATCGTTTCATGGTTGCCTCCCTAAGCCGATGTTATTTCAAAATAGTTATCAGTAATCCCCGCGAGGACGCAAGCTACACGCTCCAGCTGAAAAATTTTTTAGCTTTTTTTTTCGACACCATTTGCTAATCTTGAACCAGCCATGATTACACGACGGCTTTTATTCATCAGCTTGGTCGCGACAGCGCTGTTGTTCCCGGTCGAGTCGGTCCGCTCGCAGACGCCGGCAAAACCGTCGATCGGAACGACGCTCTCAGTCACAGATGCCGGCCACTGGCGGACGCTGCAAAAAGGTGTCGCGCTGCGCACCGTCGCTCTGGAACGCGCCGAACCGAGCTACAGGCTTGAACTCAGATTGTTGCGCTTCGACGGCCAAATCATCATTCCGCGTGTTTTGACTGCCGGACAATGGCAACTGAAAAGCGCCAGCGCAAAAACCTTCGCCGAGAAAAGCAGCGCGATCGCAACGATCAATGCCAACTACTTCGATGAGAAGGGCCGGCCTCTGGCCTATCTCAAGAGCGCAGCGCAGGAAATCAATCGCACCATTTCCAAACATGCCTTGTATACCGGCGTCTTCGGCATCGGCGAGTCAGGGCCGTTCGTGACGCATCGCGACGAGTTTCAGCCGGCTCAGGCCAGCGAAGCGCTCCAATCCGGACCGCTGTTGCTGCATCGCGGCGCACCGGTGGAAATCACGAGCGGACTCGGGCGTTACGCGCGCCGAGCCGTGATTGGCATCGACAAGCAGGGACAGATTATCGTTGGCGTCACTGACGCGCTGATTGGCGGATTGAGTTTCTCCGAGTTGCAAGAGATCTTCACCAACTCAAAATGGCAGCTAGAAACGCCGGAACTTTTAAATCTCGACGGCGGCGGTTCGGCTCAGCTTTACGTCAGGTCGGGAAAATTTGAAGACTGGCTGCCCGGCACCGCGGAAGTGCCCGTCGGCATCGGTTTTTTTCTCAAACCCCATTGACCGCGGCGGCGCGAACCTCACTCCAGGGAAGAAAACGCCACCCGGCTCCAGTCGAGAGCCGTCGCCGGTAGG
The DNA here is from genome assembly GCA_040510635.1 of Binatia bacterium. Lineage (GTDB taxonomy): Bacteria > Desulfobacterota > Binatia > UBA9968 > UBA9968 > DP-20. Next base: position 5,121 of record JBEVIO010000466.1, read on the forward strand.
ACTCCCAGATAAATCGTGCCGATCATCGCGAGAGCGATCGCGATGTAAACGTATGGCGTTTGAGCGAAGCTCTTGCCCGCAGCGCCACCTTCTTCCATATACATGGCGACGATAACTCGCAGATAGTAAATCACGGATAGCAGACTGTTCAGCACGCCGATAATCGCCAAGCCGAGATGGCCGGACAGCACGGCGCCGCGGAAAATATAAAATTTTCCGGCGAAACCGGCGAGCGGCGGAAAACCGGCGAGCGACAACATAAACAGCGACATGGCCAGGCCGAGAAAGGGTCGTTTGAATCCTAAGCCGGCAAAATCACGATAGCTCTCGTTGAGCGCATCGCCGTCCGCCACGCAGGTCAACACCGCGAAGGCGCCGAGCGTCATGAAGGCGTAAGTCGCCACATAAAAGACGAGCGGCAGGCCGCCCCATTCTTCGCCGACGACGATGGCGATCAGCAGATAACCCGCATGGGCGATACTGGAGTATGCCAGCATGCGCTTCACGCTGGTTTGGGTGATTGCTAATAGGTTGCCAAATGTCATCGTGCCGATGGCAATCACCCACAGGGGAAAAACCCAGTCCGTGTCGAGCGGCGAGAACTTGTGAAGCAGGATGCGCGCCCAGGCGGCAAACGCGGCAGCCTTGACCGCGACGGCCATGAATCCGGTGACTGGTGTGGGCGCGCCTTCATAGACGTCCGGCACCCAGAAATGAAACGGCACGGCGCCGACCTTGAATGCGAAGCCGACTAGCAGGAGAAACCCGCCGCCGATCAAATAAAGCGGCCAATCGCTTGGCTGTTCGATGAGAAAGTCAGCGATCAAATTGAGGTTCGTCGAGCCAGTGGCACCGTAGATCAAAGCGATGCCATAGAGGAGAAACCCCGTGGCAAAAGCGCCCATGATAAAATACTTCATCGCCGCTTCGCTGGAGCGAGCGCTCGCGCGCCACATGCCGGTCAGCACGTAAACCGCGATGGACATGGTTTCCAAACCAAGAAAGAAAACCAACAGATCGTTGGCGGCAGCCATGACTATCATGCCAAAGGTCGCGAAAAGAATCAGCGCGTAAAATTCGCCTTCATGGATTTGGGTTTGGCGCAGATAGTCGATCGCCGAGAGAATCGTGAGCGCGGCGGTCAGCAAAAAAACCAGCGAAAAATAAAGCGCAAAGCTATCGAGGACAATACTCTCGTCAAAGGCGCTTTCCTGTCCGCCCCAAAGCATGAAAGCCTCGGCGACGGCCAGCCCGATGCCGAGCAGACTGACAAACGCCAAGTAACCCTTGGGCTCATGTTCGTCGATAAATAAATCGCGCACCAGGACGACCAGCGCCGTGAGCAGCACCTGTATGGCCGGGAGGAGCGGCAGGAGATTAACGTCCATGGCTCTGGGTCTCTTCGCTGGACCCGTGATCGGCCACCACGGGCGCGGTGCTGACCGCAGCAATTCTCTTTAAGGTCGATTCGACCGCCGGTTGCATGCGCCGCAAAAACGGCTGCGGGTAAACACCCATCAGCACGATCAAGAATAGAATCGGCGCAAGCAGACAAATTTCTCGGGCATTTAAGTCGGTCAATTTTTCATTGGCTGCGTTCGAGAGCGGACCGAAGAGAACTCGGCGGATCATCCAGAGCATGTAAATCGCACCGAGAATGACGCCGCTGGCGGCCGCCGCGGTCCAGAGCGGTGTGACGCTAAAAGCACCGAGCAAAATGAGAAACTCGCCGACGAAGCCGTTCAGGCCCGGCAAACCGATCGAAGAGAACGTCACCACCAGCAGGACAGCGGAAAATATCGGCAGCTGTTTCCACAAGCCGCCAAATTCAGCGATCGCCCTGGTATGACGTCGATCGTAGATCATCCCGACCAGGAGAAACAGGGCGCCGGTGGAAAGCCCGTGATTGATCATCTGGTAAATACCGCCCTGAACGCCTTGAATATTCAGTGCGAATAAGCCGAGCATGACAAAACCGAGATGGCTAACCGAGGAATACGCAACGAGCTTTTTGATATCGCTCTGCATCATTGCCACCACCGCGCCGTAAATGATGCCGATCACGGCTAAAGCCGTAATGACGGGAGCCGCGGCCATAGCCGCGTCAGGAAAAAGCGGCATGGCAAAGCGGAGAAAACCATAGGTGCCGAGCTTGAGCAGCACGCCGGCAAGGATCACCGAGCCCGCCGTCGGCGCTTCGACGTGAGCGTCGGGTAGCCAGGTGTGAAAGGGAAACAGCGGTACCTTGATTGCGAACGACAAAGCGAAGGCGAGAAAAAGCCAGATTTGCTGCTCCAACGGCAAGTGAAGGCCATAAAGTTTCAGTAAATCGAAAGTGAGCGCTTGGTCGGTCTGCGCGTGGCGGGTCGCCAGGTAGATGATCGCCACCAACATCAATAGGCTGCCCGCCATCGTGTAGACGACGAATTTCAGCGCGGCATAAATGCGCCGCGGCCCGCCCCACACGCCGATTAAAAAATACATCGGCACCAGCATGACTTCCCAGAAAACGTAAAAGAGAAACAGATCCAGCGCCACGAAGGCGCCGAGCATGCCGGTCTCCAGCAGCAGCATAAAGATCAAATATTCTTTGACTTTGTCTTGCACCGACCAGGACGCGAGGATAGCGATCGGCGTGAGCAAGGTCGTCAGCAAAACCAGAAACAGACTGATGCCGTCGACACCGACGATGTACTCGATGCCGAACGACGGCATCCACGGAATGCGCTCGAGGAATTGCATCGCGCCGCTGCCGGCGTCAAAGCCGCTGAGGATCTTTATCGACCAGAGAAAATTGACGCCGCTCGCGGCCAGC
>JBEVIO010000467.1:0-3277 GCA_040510635.1 Binatia bacterium
TGGCGCAACAATGCATGAGCGATTCGCGACGCCGCACGCTCGGACCGGACCATGAATCTTTATCTGATGCGTCATGGCATCGCCGTGACGCGTGACGTTCCATCCGTCGCCCATGATGCCGAACGCCCCCTCACCGGCAAAGGTATGAAACGAATGCGCAAGGCCGCCAAGGGCCTGCGCGAGCTTGACATCCCGTTCGATTCCATATTGACCAGTCCTTTGTCGCGCGCCCGCCAGACCGCGGATATCGTCGCCAGCGCTCTCGGCATGGAATCCAAGCTCGAAGAAATCTCCGGGCTGGCGCCCGAGAGCACAGTGGAACATCTGATGTTTGGCTTGACGCGCTATCAAGATCGACAGCACGTGCTAATGGTAGGGCACGAGCCTTTGTTATCCGATACGGCGGCCTATTTGCTGGGCGGGCGGAAACCCGCTAATCTTGTGTTTGAATTCAAAAAAGGCGGCCTCTGCCGGATTGAAATCGACAAGCTCCCAGCTGCCGCCCCCGGCAAACTTCATTGGTTTTTGACACCTAAACAGTTGCGGCAGCTTGGCTAACCTCGCTACAGGACCTATTCACAGTGACCGCGCTTCCGGCTCAACTAACTCGTGATCCTGCGCTAAAAAGCAAATTAGTAAAATTGGCGCGCAAACGTCTCGAGCGCTTCGTCACACTCTACCCCAAAGCCCTAGTTAGCGATGAGCCGGAAATAGTCCATGACCTGCGCGTCGCCAGCCGCCGCCTCCAGCAGGCGCTGCGGGTGTTGCCGCCTCATTCGAAATCGGTCAACCGAAAACTCTTTAAGGTCTTGCGCAGAGTTCGGCGCGCCTTCGGCGCCTGCCGCAATCTCGATGTCTGCCTAGGCTTGATTCAAGCAAAACTCGAAGCGACGACCGCGGTATCGATGCGCCATTCCTGGGACGCGGTGCGACTTTGGCTTGAGGAAAAACGCGCCACCGAGATCGACAGAGCCTGCGCCGAGCTAAAACGACATGACCTGATCGAATTCATCGGGCGCGTCCAAGCACGTATTGAAAATATCGATCAGGAGCCCGAGGGTGCGGATGCGCTCTGGCAACGCTCGAGAGAAGCGCTTGCCGAATGGCGCAATGCGCTCGTCTCGGCGAAAGCACAGCCCCAAAACGAACAAATTCATGCCTTTCGTATTGCCGGCAAACGCTTGCGCTATCAAGCCGAATCGATTGCCGAGCTCGGCGATACTTCGGTAAAAAAATTAGTGCAGGGTCTAAAAGCTCTGCAGGATGATCTCGGCGATTGGCGCGATCGCTCGGTCTTGCGCCGCTATGTGGCTGAATTTATCGGCCGACCTGATTTTTTGGCGGAAGAGCCGGGCATGTGCCGCTCTCTCCTTTTGGAAATGGAGCGTGAGAAACAGCGCGATCAGGTGACGATCGACGAGTTCATCGCCAAAGCAGAAAAGCTTGCCGAAGACTCCACCGACCTCGGCTTGAGCGAATCCTCGGCCGAAGCGGCCGCTCAGGAGCCGTAACCGTTGCGCGCGATCACCCGATCGACTCGATCGCGCAAGTTCTCAAACACCTCTTCGACGGAACCGGAAGCATCGACGATTTGAAAGCCAAAGGTCTCGACCATCTTGTCGAATTCAGCAAGCAGCCATTTCTGATAGCGGACAAAGCTCTCGTACATGTCTTCGCCCATGTGCATATCCATTCCCGATTCCCAGTAGTCGAATCCCCGACTCTGTAAAACGCGCGTGACGAGATCGTCGATTTGCAAGCGCAAGTAAAAAATGGCGTCGGGCCTCAGCGCAAAGCCGTAGACTTCACGCAGCCATTCCGGATCCGAGCCGCGCACGATGGCGCGCGCTATGAGCGAATAAATGTAGCGATCGGTCAACACGACGAATCCCGCGCGCAGCGCCGGAATAATCTCGTTCTCCAAACGATCGGCGAAATCGGTGGCATAAAAAAGGCTCATGGTAATGCCGCCGAGGGTATGCCCTTCTTTTGCCTGCTTGAGCCTTTTTCCCGCCAACGCCGAACGGGTCATGCCGGTGTCCAAAACCGCATGGCCGTGATTTTCCAGCCATTGTTTCAACAAACCGATGTGCGTCGAACGGCCGACGCCGTCGGTCCCTTCCAAAACGATCAGCTTGCCCTTGAGCTCCGCGAGATCTATGCCCGGGAGCCCTTCGCCAAAGAAGCTAAATCCAGCCATCGCCTAATCCTCGTCTTTTTGGTGCCGGCCAATGCTTCGGATACAATACGGCGCACTTCCGCTTGCTGTTCCTCGATCGAGCGCTTCGCATCGATGGCCACCAGGCCGAACTCGTCGATCATCTTTTCGTACTCTTCGATGATTCGGCTTTGAAACAGTCCAAAACTCTCTTCGATATCGTCGCTCAAACCGAGATCCATTCCCGCCTCATAGTATTTAAGCGCGTCACGGCCGCCAAGGATGCGTTTCATCGCCACATCCAAGGGCGTGCGGAAGTAAAAGGCTACGGTCGGTTTTACCGCAAAAGCGTATAGATCCCGTACCCACTTGGGGCTCACGCCGCGCGCGACGTCGCGCGCGAACGCGGTGTAAATATAGCGGTCCGCGAGCACCACCGCGCCGGCTTTGAGGGGCGGAATAATGTGATGCTCGGTGCGGTCCGCGAAATCGGTGGCATGAATCAGACTAAACGTCATCCCGGTCAACATCTTCTTTTTCTTACCGCGCTTGGTGACCTCATGCACTAGCGGCGAGGAATTCCATTCGCTGAAATAAACCACATAACCTTCGGACTCGAGCCATTTCTGCAGCAGCATTAACTGCGTGCTTTTGCCGGAGCCGTCGATCCCCTCGACGATAAACAACCGCCCGGGGAAGCGGTGTTTCCCGTACATTTTCATCCCGCCAGCCATATTCACCTTTCAAATGAAATAGGTGCGTTCGCCCGAAGCATTAGCGGCTGAACTCTAGCAAAGGAACCACCGACTTGCCTAGGGGCATTCGCTATCTTGAGTATTAAATCTTTGTTAAGCAGCGAATCTGTATAGCATTCTTCTTTGCATCGTTAACAGTTTCTTAATAGCCGCTTAACTTTGGGTTCACTCTTCCTCTTTACTAATACGGTCGAAGTTAAAATGAAAGCCAATCCGCTCCAATCAAGCAAAATTAAGTCGCGATGCCGTAGTCCTTGCACCACTTCACGCAACGTTAAAGGGTTCGTAATAATTCTGTAACAATTGAAATTTAAACAAAAAGAAAGGAGATACCTTTATGAAGAATGTCGTGTTTTCAGTAGCT
>JBEVIO010000468.1:0-3274 GCA_040510635.1 Binatia bacterium
GGGTCATGTCGTAAACCGACGGCTCGCGGTTTTTGTCCCGATCCAGTTCGAAACTCATATATATGGGCGCGAAGAGACCGAGAAGCTTGCCGGAGCTCGGCCGCTCAAGCTCCTCTTTCGTGTCGGCGAAGCGATAACCTTTCTTTACGAAGGCGGCGATCATGTCAGTTTCATCGATCCGGCGACTGCCGAGCTGGCTTTTGGGCAAAAATTGCTCTTTTCCTCCGCCCATTAAAACGTACGGTGCCAAATCGAAGTAATGATCGATGATGGCCGAATAGTCGCGCCGGTTGGGCACGTGGCAGACGAATGCTGCCGGACTGGCGTCGTAGACGGGGGCGGTGGTGACCAAACCGAGGCGCATACCGCGCCGGCGCGCCAACTCCATGGCGCTGATCGGCGTCGTGCCGTCGGCGCACATGCCGAGGGCGCCGAGGTTAGCCTTACATCCGCCGGCGAGCGCGGTGGCCGCCGCCGCGGAATCGGTCGACAACGAATCAGCCGCGTGTGTCGTCATCACGCCGACGCTGCCTTGTTTCATGATTTTGTCAACGATGACGAAGTCTTCGTTACGCACTTGCAGATTGTACTGCCGGGCGATTTCCAGGTGAGCCATGCCCGCACCGTCAGAGAGAAAGAAGAAGACATATTTAGGAATGCCGGATTCAGCGCGCGGCTGGCTTTGCACTGAGGATGCCGGCAACAGAAGAACGATGAAGAGTAGGTTTTTGCAAAAGCCGACATACCGAAGCAGTCTGCGCATGGTTAACCTCGCGGTGATGATTGTGTCGTCAGTCGACGAAACTCGAGCCAAAGCGATAGCGCCGTATAGTAAGCCGGAAAGAGCAGTGAGGCAAACGCGAGGGTCCGATCGCTGTACGGCAGCCGATAAATCATATACAGGACTGCGGCGCCCCAGAGCGCGCCCAAGATATTTATCGATCCGTGAAAACGCGGACTGCGGCTCGGGTAAATAAACTTGATCGGAACAAACACCAGAATCGACAAAGCGATGATAAGGAAAGCGTTGATCCAGAGCGGCGCCTGGAGCACGTAGAGATAGAAGACGACGATATTCCAATACGAAGGAAAGCCGAGAAAAAAATTATCGTGGGTTTTAGCGTCGGTTCGGCAGAAGCCGTAAGCACTCGCCACCAGCGGCAGGACGGCCAGCCAAAGGGAGTCCTGGGGTGGTAAAAGGCCGGCATGCACCAGAAAAAAGCAAGGAACGATGACGAAATTCAAATAATCGACGATCTCATCGAGCAGGTTGCCGTCGAACCAGGGAATCAGTTCTTTCACGCGGGCGGCGCGCGCCAAGGCACCGTCGGTCGCATCGATGACGACCGTGAGGGCCATCAAAAAAAACGCTTCGCGAAAAGAACCTTGTTCGATAACGAGGATACTAAAGAAGCCGACGATGGCGCCGAGGGCGGTATAGAAATGGACGAGCCAGGCGAGGATCAAACTCCTGGACATCCGGCCGATCTACGTCGCGGAAGCGGCGAAGCTGGGCCGGGCCTTGAGCCGGTTGATCCAGGCGGCCGTTTGGCTGTATTTGCCGGCATCGACCGGGATAGCAAATCGCTCTAACAATTCGAGGTTGGCCATGAAGGCGATGTCGCCGAGACTGAACGAGCCCGCCAGGTATTCGTTGCCGTTGAGCTCGGTCTCGATCCTGTCGAATGCTTGGATGATCGCTGCTCTGGCATTGTCGATCCGCTGCCCATCACGTTCTCCCTCGGGCTTGCGCATTTCCTGCATAATGTGAACGCAGGAGACATTAAAGTGAGTGTCGCGAAAATCTTCCATGAGCCGCGCCCGGGCCCGGCCTTCGGAGTCTTTGGGCATCAAGGAGGGATAGGGATATTCATCTTCGAGATATTCGTTGATCACCGTTGAGTCGTAAATGATGAATCCTTCATCATCCAATGCCGGAACTTGGCCGAAGGGATGAATTTTGAGATATTCGGGATTTTTCTGTTCCCTTTTGGAAAGATCGACGTTGATCCGCTGGAACTCAAGCCCCTTTTCCAAAAGAGCGATCCGAACCTTGCGCGAGTTAGTCGAGGGCGGAAACGTATACAGCTTGATCATCGACGGCTATCCTCCTTAACCTTCACCACTTGATCTATTTTAACATAAACACTGTGTTAGCTGCGAGCATTATTTCCAATTTTCGGGGAGTTGGAGCTCCTTTTTGCCGTCGCGGCGAAGCCCCGAATCGAAAAAAATCATTATCCTCGGCTGCTCAACGTCGCTTTCAACGTGAGCGGCTTACCGCTCCGCAAAACCACCACCTCTACCTCGTCGCCGGCTTTGCGGGCGCTCAGCGCGTCAGTCAGGTCTTCGATGTTTTGGATCTCTTTTTCGGCGAAACGGATAACCACGTCGCCTTCCTGCAAGCCCGCGCGTGCGGCCGGGCTACCACTGGATACGCCGGCGAGCCGCACCCCTTGGGTGGCGATGCCATATTCCGGAATCGTTCCGAGATAGGCACGAATTCCTTGTCCGCCCGCGATGCCGCCCTCCGGCGGGCGTGAAGGCAAGCTGACGAACCCAATCGGCTGTTGGGCATCGGCGAGCTGAAGCGCGGTCAGCAGGACCAGATCGCTCACCTTAGCCATGCCGTCGATATTGAGTTTTTCCCAGGTATCGGTCGGCCGGTGATAATCGTCGTGCACGCCGGTAAAGAAATGAAGCACGGGAATTTTTTTCCGATAAAACGACATGTGATCGCTTCGGCCGACGTCGTCCGATTCCCTGATCGTGAGCCCAAGTTGGCCTGCGTTGGCCGAGACCAAACCGCTAAAGTCCGTGCTCGAGCGTGTGCCGAACACCGTTAAACGGTTCTCCCGCAAGCGTCCGACCATGTCTAGATTGAGCATCGCCTTCGTCGTCTTTGTCAGCGGACTGCGATCGGCAAAGGCGCCTGAGCCGTACAGGCCAAGCTCTTCGGCCGAGAAGGCCACAAACACAACCGTGCGCGCCGGCTGGGTCGGCAGGCGGCGCATCCGTCGCGCCAGATCGAGCAGCACGGCGGTTCCCGAAGCATTGTCGTCGGCGCCCGGATGAATCTGTCCTTCGGTGCCCGGTCCTCGGGTGCCGAAATGGCCCTTGCCGAGATGATCGTAGTGCGCGCCGATGACGATATTTTCTTGTGCCAGCGCGGCATCGGCGCCGGGGAGAATGCCGACGATATTTTCCGTCCGCTGGCGATCTTCCCGCAAACTCACTTGCAGGCTCACGATGCCGTCGGAAATGGACTTAGATG
>JBEVIO010000469.1:0-5479 GCA_040510635.1 Binatia bacterium
CTGGGTAAAATCGCCGTCCGGACGGAGCGGGCCAACTTTGCTGGTTAATTTTAAATTCTGCTTACCGGCATAGACGGCGGCGGCAAGCTTGACCGAGAAGGCCCGATTAAAATCGAAATCTTCCACCTTCAAATCGATTTGCTGCAGGCGCAAGTCGGTACCGTCTTTGCGGTCGAGATAACGAATATCACCGCCGGAAAGATCGACCAGGGAAACCAACCATGCCGGCTGGCCCGGTTCTTTGGCCGGGGCTTCTTTTTTCTGCTTTGCCGGAGTTTCTTTCTTTTCCTTGGCGCCTTTCCCGATGGTGGAAAAATTGAATTTGCCATCAGCGTTACGAACGATCTGAATCACTGGATCGTGAAGAGTGACTCTCTTGACCTGGACTTCCTTTCTAAGCAACGGCCAAAAACGGAGATTGATCTGGAGATCTTTGGCGCGGACAAATTCGCCCGACGAATAGGCCGGATCGTCGCTCATAGTAAAATCCGCAATTCTCGCGCCGAGGCCGCTCCACAGCGTTGCCTGCACCTCGCCCATCGAGACCTTTCTTCCAAGCGCGTCCTCGGCTTGCGCGATCAAGTAGCCTTTATTGCGCGCGATCAACGAATTAATATTGAGCAATAGCAAAAAACCGACGAGCACCGTGATCACAACAATGGCGCCGGCGACGATGATCCATTTACGCATCAACCCTCCTGACAATACAAAATGCGTCTTCTTCGACGCCCACGGTGGGAAATTGGATACCGAAGGGTAGGTTTGAAATACCGTCGGGGATCGAAAATGACAGTATAATATCTTCTGAGAAAAAGAGTAACGAGATTGTCGTCGGCGCGCAACAGTGACGTAGCGCACTCACTCAGCCGCGGGCGCTCGGTCTTAGCGGCGTCTCAAAAATCGACTGATAAAAGCTCGCAAAAAAATAATCGAGCCCACTGCCTTGCGAGGGGGGGATCTTAGCCGCCCTCTGCGGATTGTGCCGGCCTAGCCGTGAGAATCGGCCGACGCCTCACCTCGATGAGACCCGGGGAAGGGCGTCCGATATGAATATGCGGCCCGGTGGCCATGTTGCGTACTGCGCGACGAAAGGCAATAAAAGGTATGCCGCTCCGATGCAGATACGCCATTAGGCTGCGGCCTTCCTCACTATCCGGCGCTATCGGGACGTCAACAGCGCCGCGATGATCGAGGCTCATGCGCTCATGAGTCGAGGTCTGCCCGAAGGCGCTGATCGGCAGCGAGCGACCGAAACGCGCTAGAAAGAATTGGGCAATTTTTTTCGTGTCGGCAAGCGACCAGGGGCCAGCGCCGTTGTAGCACATGTAAGAAGCCGTCTCGTCGTAACCTCCCAGAGGCAACTCCGCAAGTCGCTCGGATTCTTCTTCAGCCGCTTCCGACGTCAGTGCCAAAGCGATGTCGTCTTCGCTGATCCGCTGCTGTATCTGCGCCATCGCCTGCCGTGTCTCAGCTAATCGCTGCTCGCTCTTGTCTACGTCCAGCCGGGAAATCGCATTTTCCTCGTATAGTTTCTTTTTCATTTCGTAATCCACGACTTGGTTTTGCAATTCGCTCTCGTATTGCGGCAAAGAGTCGCGGAGGTTTTGTCGCGAAAGGTTCGTGCACTCAATGAGCTGCGCTCGCGTCGCTGCCAATTTATTCTGCGACGGTGTGACTTGCGCTGAGCGGGTGCTGCGGATGCGCTTTTTTTGCTTGGCGTCTGCGCCTAGGCTGGCGGTCGAATAAAAGACAACGAGTCCGGTTAGAATCCAAAGATTGATGAGCTTCATAACCGTCCGGTCGAAGCGATAGGCGCAATGGTCTCCGGGATTCGAGTTTAGTCGACAAAGAGAACGATGCCGCGATCCTGGAGGTTTGAGCATGAACACAACAAAATATATGCCAAACATTCACTTGTTTTCTTTTACGATTGTTTATCGTAGTGGATGCGCACGAGACCGATCAGTATATCCTTCACCAGAGCCAGCTTCAGTCGGTTTTTTTCAGACAACGACTGGAGAGCACAGTAAACGTCATCGATCTGTTGGAGCAGAAACAAAAGAGGAAACGCTCGGCGTCGGTCAGCGTATTTTCGCGTCCATCGAACTTTCTTAGCAGAGGTTAGGACAGAGTGGATGAAGGACTTGCGCAAGAGTGCTCGCGGCGTTCACGATGACTGAGATTCGGCTAATCTCTCACTCGCCGCTCGGCGCGACCGTGCGACCGCGACTCTTGATCTTGTATAAGATGATATCCGCGGCGCTTATGAGGGATTCTTTGTCCAAGCCATCGTTGGGATCACGGCGACGCGGATGCTTGAGGTTATTACCGGTCCGTCGCGGTCATCGGCGAGTCGGCGCGAAATCCGCCCGGCACTCGATGACTAGATTAGCCGTCGATTTTAGTCATTGTAGCTAGACCAAAATGTTAGCAGCTCAAGGGGCGGCAAGTAGGCCTAACATGGCTGTTTAGGCGCGGTGGTTTGAATCGTCCTAAAATGGCTGGAACAGTTCGATCGGATTGCCCGAAGGATCTTCGATTAAGATTTGCTTGCCGCCGTTGCCGGTGACGATTTCGTTACGGAAGCGCGCTCCCGTCTTTTTTAACTTCTCGACCGTCGCCGCCAAATCCTCGACTTCAATCTGGATGCGATTCCAACCGCCCGGAACGGGACTTTTGCCGTCTGGCATGGTTTGTCCGGCGCCACCGGCGCCGGGCCGGTTGAGAAATAACTGCAAGTCGCCGCGCGACATACTCGCGAAGCCCGGCGCTGGATGCATGTCGAGCTTGAAGCCGAGAATATCCGCATAGAAGGGAATCGCCCGATCGACGTCATCGACAATGTATCGAACATTGACCTTGCCCATGATTGTTTCACCTCCAAAATAAATTTCCGGCGCCATTTCGCGTGCCTCGAATTCCAGGAAAGAAGCGCACTGCGACGCTCGGCTTTTTTTACTGCAATGGCCGCAGATCTTGCAGCAACGTCGGCAGCAATTCGGACACGGTCGGGTGAATGTGCATCGCCCGGCTCACGGTCGTATAAGGTGCTTTGGCGTACATGACGTCAAGCAAGACGTGAACCACTTCATCGCCGGTGACGCCCAGGATCGCGGCGCCGAGGATCGCCTTCGTTTGCGCGTCGACGAAGACCTTCATGAAGCCCTGAGTCTCACCTTTCTCGACCGCTCGGCTGACGTTGGCCATGGCGCGAGTGGCGACCAGCGCCTGGCGCCCGGCAGCTCGGATTTCCGCTTCGGTCATGCCGGCGCGGCCGAGCGGTGGATCGATGAAAAGCGCGTAGGTCATAATCCGGTCGGTGACTTTGCGTGAATCCTTGTCGAGCAGATTCGCCGCGACGATCTCATAATCGTTATAGGCCGTGTGCGTAAACGCTCCCTTGCGGTTGCAGTCGCCGAGCGCCCAGATGTCGGAAACATTCGTGCGCAGTTGATCGTCGACTTTGATGTAGCCGGCGCTATCGGTTTCCACGCCGGCTTGGTCCAAGCCCAAATCCGCGGTATTGGGCACTCGTCCGACAGCGAGCAACAAGTGCGAACCTATCACTTGCCGGCTCGCCTCCGCGCAATCGAGACCGACGACGATCCGCTCGTTTTGCCGCCCCGTGGTGATGCACTCCGCGTTCAAGCGGATCGTGATGCCTTCTGTTTCTAGGATTTTTTGCACCGCCGCGGAAATATCTTCGTCCTCGCGCGGAATCAGGCGCGGCGCTTTTTCGACGATCGTGACCTGCGCGCCGAAACGCCGATACATCTGCGCGAACTCCAGACCAATGTAGCTACCGCCGACGATGATCAAATGCTCCGGCAAAAAATCCACGTCCATCATGCTCGAATTGGTGAGATATCGCACCTCACTCAAGCCCGGCAACGGCGGGATAAACGCGCGACCGCCGACGTTGATGAAAATTTTCTCCGCTTCCAGGACCTCGTCGTTTACGCGCACAGTGCGGGGGCTTTCGAAACGCGCATGGCCGAGATATACCGTGCCGTTTTTGAGGCCGCGCATCCAACCCTCCACCCCCTTGTTCGAACGGCCGGCGATTTCATCCTTGCGCACTTTAACTTGTTTCATATCGACGCCGATGTTTCCACCGATGGCCACGCCATACTCGGCGGCGCGCCGCGCCAGATACGCGGCATAGGCGCTCGCCACCAAGGTCTTGGTTGGGATGCATCCGGTGTTGACGCACGTGCCGCCGAAATGTTTGCGCTCGACGACCGCCACTTTCATGCCCGCCGTCGACAAACGCGCGGCCAGCGCCGGCCCGGCTTGGCCGGTGCCGATCACAATCGCATCGAACCGTACGGTCATAGTTTCCCCCCATGCGCCCTCGGCCTAGGCTTCGAGCGTAGTGGCGTCAATGCCGATTGTTTTCCCTCTCACCAAGCCCGCTTCGGCCAGCCGCTTAAGGATCCAGGTAAAGACCGCCTGGTGCGTCTAATCTAATACGACCGTTTAGTCGAAAGTTCGACGCTTTAGACGACCTTTCTCTTTCGTGTGATATTCCCGATCGTCGTGCGCCAGTTAGTTTTGATTCTAGCTTATCTCGGCGCAAGTTGAAGAGCCGGGCGCAAAGAAGGCTAAAAGAGATGAAATCTTCCATTCCATGCAGGGTAATCCCTGCACTGAGCAAACTTTCTTCCGTGTCATTGTGAAACAAATTGTGGAAAATCAATCAAATAATCTTTTGCCTTGCGTGGCATCAATGTTGCGCTCTCCCTTGGCATTTCGGCCATAAACATCGATTTCTGATTATCTGTCCTAAATCTGCAGAGTGGAAGGGAGCCTATTCATTGTGAATTTGCCTACGCCGTCATTCATCGAGCCTCATCGTGCGCGGTTTGGCGAGTTGGATCTGGATGAGTCGGATAAGGTTCCCAAACAGAAGCGCGTTATAAACGACGGCGAAATATTTTTCAGAAGCAATGGAACTTCACCTTTAGCTAAGAAAATTCCGACGCATCTCAGCTCATCCCCCGGTAAAATTCAACGGCCACATTTCGGCGGTAAATTCTTATTCGTCGGCAACGAAAAATTTTGGGTGCGAGGAGTCACCTACGGAGCATTCAAACCGGGTCCAAACGGTCAAGAGTATCATGACCCAACGGTTCTGGAGCGAGACTTTTCTCTGATGGCCGCGAACGGACTCAATGCAGTCCGTATTCCACATACGATGCCGCCGCGGCAGCTTCTCGACATCGCTCAAAAACATGGCCTGCGTGTCATGGTCGGGTTATCTGCAGAACAATATGCGGGCTATTTGATTGACCGAAAAGGTGCGCCTGACGTTGAAGAATCCGTGCGCGCAAAAGTGCGTTCCTGTGCAGGACATCCCGCCCTTCTTTGTTATGCGCTTGGAAATGAGATCGCCGCACCTGTCGTTCGGTGGCTGGGCCGCGGACGAGTTGAGAGTTATCTCGAGAGCCTGTACTGGGCGGTGAAAGCCGAAGACCCG
>JBEVIO010000470.1:0-4408 GCA_040510635.1 Binatia bacterium
GTTATGTTGTGGCGTCTTCCATCCGCGCTTTTGCTCCTCGCCGGGGTGATCCCGCTCATCCTTTTTCTGCATAGTCTCAAGCCCAGAGGACTTAAGGTCGGTACGACGACGCTGTTTCTCTGGGAGCGCATCCTGAGAGAGCGACCGCTCGGCACGCGACTGGGCTGGCTCTTGCGCAACAATCTTTTGTTGATTTTGCAGCTCCTCGCCGCGCTCGCCATGATTGCCGCGCTCGCCGATCCGTACTTGCGTAACTTCGGCTCGACCGCCGGCGATAGGATCGTGGTCGTCGACTTGAGCGCGAGCATGAAGGCCAAAGGTAAAAACGGTTCGCGCTTCGATCAGGCGCGGCGGGAGTTTCTCGCGCTCGTCGACGAACTGCCGGCGGCGCGAAAAATGATGGTCATCGGCGCCGGCCCGCAGCCGAGATTGCTCGCCCCCTTCACTGCCGATAAGCGCAAGCTAAGAGAACTGGCGCGCGACCTGCACGCGACCGACGCACCCGGCCGGGTCAAAGACGCGATTCTCTTCGCGCATGCCTTTCTCAAGCGCGCCAGCGCGGATCGCATCGTGGCGATCAGCGATGGCGCCTTTACGGGCGCCGAGGAGTTCACCAAGGCCGCGGCCCACTATCGCTTCGTCAGCGTCGGCGGCGGTAAAGACAACGTCGCCATCGTCGGTTTTGAGGTGCGGCGTCATGCCGAGCAGCCGGGCCCGGCGGAAATTATGGTCCACGTCAGAAACTTCACGGATAAAGCGGTGCGCGTGCCGCTCGTTTTGACGGCAAACGACAAAATTTTGCTGCGCCAGGACATTGAAATCGACGCCGATGATCGGCGCGTGCTGATTTACCCCTATGACGGCAGCCTGAACGGCACGCTGATCGCGCGCTTGGAGATCGACGATGATTTCAGCACCGACAATCAAGCTTACTTGGCGCTCACTGATTTACCGCCGGTGCGTATTCTTTACGTCGGTCCGGGAAACCATTATTTGAATCAACTCCTGCGCTTTTTTACCAACGTTCAGTTGACCCGCGCGGCGCAATGGGATCGCGAGGCCGTGCGAGCGGCGCCGCCCTTTGATCTCGTGATCTTCGATCGGGTCGCGGTGCCGGCGCTAAAAGAAGGCAACTTTATTTTGATCGACACCGTCGCGCCGAATCTGCCGCTCAAGCTCGAAGGCAAAATTCATAACCCACGTGTAGCCGCACCGGTGACGAAGCATCCGTTGACCGAAGGCTTGAACCTCGGCGATCTTCGAGTCGATGAAGCGCTCCGTGTCGGCATGCCCGGCGAAGGCACGGTTTTGGCCCGCGCCGAGCAAAGCCCGCTGCTCTACGTTTTAGACAAGGGCAAGCTCCGGCTGTTCTTTATTGGGTTTGACCTGATGGCCTCCGATCTGCCGTTGCGCGTCGCTTTTCCGGTGCTTTTTCACAACGCGCTCGAATGGTTTCAGCCGCAGCGGCTCGAATTTCCCGGTCAATCCACCCAGGCCGGGACGCCGATCGCCTTGCGTTTACCGCCGGGCGACGCCAACCTGGAAGTGAGTTTACCCGACGGCAAGCGAGAAATTTTTAGCGGTGCGACCAGCCCGCTCGCGTTCGCCGATACTTATCAGAGCGGTTTTTACACGTTCAACAGCGCCGGTCGTGCCGGCCGCTTCGCGGTCAATTTATTCGACGAGGAAGAGTCGCAAATTCGGCCGCGGGCAAGCTTGCGCACGGCGGCGCAGAACAGCAGCGAAGCAGCCGCGACCACTGAAAGCGGACTCTCCCTCTGGCCCGTGCTGCTAGCCGTGGTGCTGGGGGTGCTCGCGATTGAGCTTCTCTTGGCGTTGCGCCAAGGCTTGACGATCTATCCGATGGCGCTCCGCGCCACGGCCCTCGCTGCCTTGGCGCTCGCGCTGTTCAACCCGCGTATTTTCAGCGCGACCACCGCGCTCGATGTGATCCTGGGCGTCGATCTGTCGCGCAGCGTCGGCCAGGAGGGGCGCGAGAAGGCGCTCGAGATTCTCGCTGCGGCAGGTCGATTGAAGACCCCAAACACGCGCACTGGATTGTTGACCTTTGGCCGCGCGCCGGAGTGGGAGTCGTTGCCGCGCGAGCAGA
Source organism: Binatia bacterium (assembly GCA_040510635.1). Taxonomy (GTDB): domain Bacteria; phylum Desulfobacterota; class Binatia; order UBA9968; family UBA9968; genus DP-20. The sequence continues at coordinate 2,111 of JBEVIO010000470.1, forward strand.
TGCCCGCAGGCGACTTCGGCGCACGCGTGGATCGAGACCAGACCGACGTCCAAGCCGCGCTGCAAGCGGCGGCAGCTCAGGTCGGCGAGGGGCGTCAGGGGAAAATCCTGCTGCTTTCCGACGGCAACGAAAATCTCGGCGAGACCGCCCGCGTGATGCCGCTCTTGCGTGCTCAGGGCGTGGAAGTATGGACGCTGCCGGTGGGCTTATCGCGCGGCCGCAATGAAATTTATTTAAGCGATCTGACCTTGCCGCGGCAAGTCGACAGCGCCGAAGGATTTGAAATCCACGGGGTGATCGAGAGCCTGCGCGAAGCGCCGGCGCGGATTCGTTTGCTGCGTGACGGCCAACTGCACGCGGAGCGGGAGTTGCGCTTGAAGGCGGGCAGTAACTCGGTGACGTTCCGCGATAGTTTGACAGAGCGCGGCCAGCATTCCTACGAGCTTTTGGTCGAGTCGCCGGATGACACCTTAGCGGAAAATAATTTGCTCCAAGGCGTGGTGGCGGTAAAGGGACCGCCGCGCGTGCTTTTACTCTCGGCGCAAGCGGAAAGTCAGCGCGTGATCGCCAAAGTATTGCAGGTGCAGGGCTACACGGTTATCGAATCGCTGCCCGGGGCGCATCCGCTGACGCTCTCGGAGCTCTCGGCTTACGATCTTTTGGTGCTCGATAACGTGCCGGCCTTTCAACTGTCCCACGCGAAGATGGAAACGATCGAAAAATATGTGCGCGACTTGGGCGGCGGTCTGCTGGTTATCGGCGGCTCCCAGAGTTACGGCGCCGGCGGCTATTTCCGCACGCCGCTCGAGCGCATTCTTCCCGTCGATATGCGCCCGCCGGCGCGGCTCGAGATGCCTCATGTGGCGCTGCTTTTCGTGCTCGATAAATCCGGCAGCATGGGCGCGGGCGCCGAAGGCAGCACTAAGCTCGATCTCGCCAAAGCCGCCGCGATCGCTGCCGCCGATATCATGAACCCGACCGATCAGGTTGGCATCCTTGCTTTCGACGCCGCTTGGGATTGGGCTTTGCCGTTCCGGCAAGTCGGCAAGGGCGAGTGGATTTCCGAACGGCTCTCATCGTTGCAATCCGACGGCGGCACCGATCTTTACAAAGCGATGCTCGAAGCGCATCGCGGCATCGCCGCCAAGCAGGCGGCGATCAAACATGTCATTGTGCTGTCCGACGGGCTAACCGACAAGGCGGATTTCCATTCGCTGGTCGCCAAGATGGCGCGCGACGGCATCACGGTCTCGACCGTCTCGGTTGGCAATGACGCCGATGTGCAGCTCATGGCGGACATCGCCAAAGACGGCAAAGGGCGCGGTTACGTTGCCCTCGATCCCGAGACGATTCCGCAAATCTTTACCACCGAAACGCTGCTCATTTCCCGCGATCTGTTAATCGAAAAACCGGTAACGCCGAGCATCGTGGCGCCGAGCGGTCCGCTCAAGGGCTTGCCCCAAAATAATCTGCCGGCGCTGCGCGGTTACGTACTCACCTATCCGAAGCCGCGCACCGAGTTGTTGATGCGCGCTGACCAGGACCCGTTGCTCGTCGCTTGGCGCTACGGCGTCGGCCGGGTGACGGCGTTTACTTCCGATCTAAGCGGACGATGGGGCAGAGATTGGGTTGCTTGGCAAGGTTTCCCCCAATGGGCCAGTCAAGTCGCGCGTGACACGATGCGCAAGGTTCTCGAAACCAAGGTGCGCACGGACTTTTCTCCCGATGGCGATTCGATCAAAGTCATGACCGATGTGGTTTCACGCGATGGCAAGTTTTTAAATTTTCTAAAGCTCAAAGCCAACATCTCCGCGCCCAATCAGGCCAGCCAGGAACAAAGCTTTCAGCAGACCGCCCCAGGTCGCTATGAAGGAAGGTTCACCGCCGTGGCGCGCGGCATTCACTTCGTGACAATTTACGCCGAAGGCAACGGCGCCGATGTGCCAATCCCCGTGGCGACGGTCCCCTACATTGCGCCCTATCCGCGAGAGTATCGTGAACTCAAACCTAATCTGTCTCTGCTCAGCCGTCTGGTGGAGGAAACCGGCGGTGAAATGATCGACCCGGAGAAATTTCAACGGGGACTGGAGCGTCTTTACAAACCGACGCCGGGAAAAGCTACCCAAGGGCGCGACATCTGGTGGCCGCTGGCTGGCGTCGGATTAATTTTGTTCCTTGCGGATTTGGTTCTTAGACAGTGGCCGATGCGCAAGGGTGTCGCTTAAACCCGACTCGATTGCGTCGGTATCTTGCTATCAGGTAGACTTCTCAAGCTCACGCATAACAACTAAAACTCGA
>JBEVIO010000471.1:0-8099 GCA_040510635.1 Binatia bacterium
GGCGCTGCCAAAAAATCATTCAGGAGTTGCTTCAGTTCACGCGCCCGACCGGCCCGGAACCGGCTTGGACAAATATTCGTGAGACGGTGGAAAAATCACTCACCCTCGTCGCCAACCATTTGTACAAGCAAAAGATCGACATGCACACGGCATTCGATGTCGAATTCCCGCAGATTTACATCGACGCAAAACAATTGGAACAGGTCCTAGTCAATCTCTATCTCAACGCCATTGCCGCGATGCCGAGTGGCGGCAACCTCTGGGTCAACACTAAAATCGATTCGCCCATTGACGACGCACCGACAGGCGTCATAGAAGTCAAGGACACGGGGAGCGGCATCGAGCCGCATGATTAGCCCAAGATTTTTGAACCCTTTTTTACGGCGAAAAAGCGCACAGGCTTGGGCCTGGGGCTTTCCGTCTGCGAGCGCATCGTAAAAAATCACGGCGGGCGCATCGAAGCCGCAAGTCAACCGGGGGAAGGAACCCAAGTCACGGTTCATTTGCCCGTAGAGCGGAAGGCCGCAATGATTGATCCTGGATGAATCAACCCCGACGCCTGCGGCGCTGCCAATCCATGGCGCTGGAGGCAAATTTAGAACATGTCGGATCGAGAGAATTCATTCTCTGAGAATTCACCCGCAACCGCAGCGAACGCGCTCACCGGCGGCGGCCAGATGGGCGCATTGATCCGGTCAACGGATTGGTCGGAAAGACCGCCTGGTCGAATCGACTTTTGGCCGCAGAGCCTGCGTTTGGCTTTGCGTATCATGCTCGATGCGCCCAACCCGAGCTTTGTCTGGTGGGGCAAAGCGCGAATCAATTTTTACAACGATGCGGCGATCCCGCTGTTCGGCAAGCGCCACCCAGACGCCTTAGGTGAGCCGGCTGACAAACTTTGGCGTACCGTAGGGGATGGGGTCGGGCCGCCAAGCGATGCCTTTTTTAGCAAAGGGAAAGCCAACCGGCGTGATCAAGTCGCTTTGATGGTCGAGCGGCACGGCTTTGCCGAAGAAGCTTATTTCACATTCTCATACAGCCCGATTGCTGACGATGGTGGTGAGGGCGGCGTATTCTGCGTGGCGACGGAGGACACGGAGCGAATTTTGAACGAACGCCGCCTGGTGGCCTTGACCCGCCTCACGCGCGTCGGCGCCGACGCGCGCACGGTGGATCAGGCATGCCAGTTGGCGGCGCAGGTGATCGAAGAGAATCCGCGCGATATTTCCTTCGGGCTAATTTATCTAATCGATCCGAGCGAGAAGCAAGCGCGGCTCGCGCGGCGGGTCGGGCTAGCTAATGACGAAGCCCATGCGCCTCTTTTCATCGATCTGGCGCATGAATCAGAATGCCCTTGGCCGTTGGCGCAGGTTCTCGAGGGAAAAACAGAAAAGCTAGTCCGGCTCGACAGGGTGGCGACTTTGCCCGGTGGCATTTGGCCGGAGCCTGCCAACGCCGTAGTCATGCTGCCACTTCGCGAAGTCGGCTCGGAGCAGCTAACGGGTTTCATGGTGATCGGCGCCAGCCCCCGCCTTTGCCTGGACTCCAAATACGAAGAATTCTTCGAGCTCTTTGCCAACGTCGTGGCAGGTGCTATCGCGGCGGCGCGCACGCGCGAACAAGCGCGCAGCCGAATCGAAGCTGCCGCCGTGTTTGAAATACTGAAAAAACGCGAAACAGAGCTGGCGCGCGAAGTGACAACCATCAGCCAACTCTATCGGCTGAGCGCGCAACTGCTCCAGCCAACGAGCCTGCACGCGGCGCTCGCGCAGATTCTCGATGCGTCGATCGAGCTGATCAGCGCGGACATGGGTAACATCCAAATCTATCAACCCATGCGCGATACTCTGGAAATCGTCGCTCAGCGCGGTTTCACGGGGGAGTTTCTCGACGATTTCGAGCCGGTCGCGGCGGGGGACGGGACGGTCTACGGCCGCGCGCTCGCGACCCGGGAACGGGTCATTATTGAAGACGTCGAGCGCGATGAATTATTCAGGCCGTATCGCGCCACGGCGGCTCGAGCGGGTTATCGCGCCGTGTTTTCCGTGCCGCTCCTCAGCCGGCGCGGCGCTATTCTTGGCGTGCTGTCGACGCATTGCCGCGAGCCGCACCGTCCCGAGGAACACGAGCTGCGTATGCTCGGCCTGTACGCAGGCCATGCGGTCGATGCCATCGAACGCATTCGTGCCGAGGAAGCGCAGCGCGAAAGCGAAATGGATCGGCAGAAGTTCGTTTCCCTGGTGGAAAACTGCACCGACTTCATCGGCATGGCAGCCCTCGACGGCCGGGTTCTCTATATCAATCCGGCGGGCCGGGACATCGTCGGTCTCGATAGCGAAGCGGCCGCGCGCCAGGCCCGCATGGCCGATTATCTCCCGCCCGACATGGAGCGCTATTTCGAAACCGACGTGCTCCCCACGGTGCTCAAGTCAGGACACTGGGAGGGCGAGGTCGCATTTAAGCACATCAAGACCGGGGTGCCCGTACCGATCTATCAAGTCATGTTTTTGATTCGCTATCCGAGCGACGGCGGACCGTTTTGTTTGGCCATCGTGGCGCGGGATATCACCCGGCGCAAGCAAGCGGAAATGGCGCTCCACGCCAGCGAAGAACGCTTTCGCCTCGCCACGCGGGCGGGAAAAGTCGGCGTGTGGGACTGGGACATCGTGCGCAACCGCATTTCTTGGAGCGAGTCCTTATATGGCATTCATGGGGTGAAGCCGGAAGCCTTCGATGCCACTCTCGAAGGCTTCGGCGCCTTGATTCATCCCGAGGACAGCCGACGAGTTTCGGAAAAAATTGCGCGCTCGCTCGACACTGGCGAACCCTACGAAATCGAGTTTCGCATCCTTCGGCCCGATGGAAACATCATGTGGATCCTTACCGACGCGACGGTGATCCGCGCCGACGGGCGGCCCGTGCGCATGGTCGGGACGACGGTCGACATCAGCGAACACAAGCACCTCGAGCAAGCGTTGCGCCAAAGCGAGCAGACGTTCCGCGATCATGCGAAAGAGTTGGAACAGCAATTGATTGCGTCGGGAAGACTGATCTCTCTGGGCGAGGTGACCGCTTCCATGGCCCACGAATTCAACAATCCGCTCGGCATCATCATCGGCTTTATCGAAGACCTCCTGAGCGCCAAGCGGCCGAGCGACCCCGACTTTCACTCTCTGCAGATCATTGACGAGGAGGCCAAGCGCTGTAAAAAAATCGTTCAGGATCTCATGGAATACTCCCGGCCGAAGAACGCCGAAATGGCGCCGACCAATATTGTAAATGTCATCGATCGGACGTTGAAGATGGTCGAGAATCATCTCTATAAACAAAAGATCGAGGCTGTCACAACCATCGATCCGTCGCTGCCGCGGATTCACGCGGACTCACAACAGCTCGCGCAAGTGCTGGTTAATCTGTTTCTGAATGCCATCGATGCCATGCCCAACGGCGGCAAGCTGACCATAGCGGCGCAAATAGCTACTCGCGATCACACGCCTCCGGCCCTGGTGCTGAGCGTCGCCGACAGCGGCATCGGTATCGAAAAAGATTTTCTGCCGAAAATCTTTCAACCGTTTTATACCGCGAAAAAACGCCGAGGCTTGGGCTTAGGGCTGCCTATCTGTGAACGCATCGTCAACAACCACGGCGGCAGTATCGAAGTGAAAAGCCGCCACGGCGAAGGCACCACCTTCACCATCTATCTGCCGATCACCCATGAAACCGGCCCCTAAATGGATATAGCTCCGCCACGACGCGATCGGCTGGCCTCCTGGCCGGCCCGCGCACTAACGAAGCGGCTTTGTGCCGCGAAGCTAGGCTGAAATGGAATGTGTGAGGGCGAGTTTTCTTAAGCCCTCTTCCGGCGGGGGTTGGAACTGGCGGGGAGAAAGATACAAATATGGGGCTGTAACCAAAGCGCGTCGCTTAATAATCGATCACGATCCGGTCACGTACGCCCTTGACGCCCGGCACGCCCAGAGTTGCCCGCACCGCGGCGAGTTTCTGTCGTGGCGTCGCCACCCGACCTTCGAGATAAACGGTGCCGTCATCGACGTAGGACACCTGCACACCGTTAATGGCGCGATCACGAATCGCCTTATAAATCTCGATCTGCAATTTTCTTTCCGTCAAAGCTTCGCCATTCGGCGCTGGCGTCGGTGGGCGGCGCTTGATCACCATGCGCTTGTTATTCGGTGTCTCCGGGGAGCTTTTTGCCGGGGCATTTGCCGATGGATCCAGAGCCTCGGTCTGCGCGCGCTCGGCTGTTTCCGGCGCCGGCACGATTTCGTCATTTGTGTTATTTGGGGCAGGCGCCGCACTGTCAGGCGGGGGTGTGACGTGGGATACCGTGTCATGATCGTTTTCCAGCTTGTTTTCCGCTATGGGCACCGCGGGCTGCGCACTCCTACTTTGTCGCGTAAAGTCCGGCAACTTTGCCAAATACGCGCGCACGAGCGGGACGAGATTTGGTTGATTTTCCATGCCGATAAATAGCGCCACAGCAACAATCAGGCAGAGGATCACCCAAGTACGAGCGCCGCTGCGATGTGCATGTTGCGGCTTATGCCAGCCAATATCTACAAAAAATGGCTCGAATTCCGGCTGTGATGACCGGTCGTTCTTTCGTTCGCTTTCGCGCTTCTCTTTTTTACCGTTCGGATACGCGCTTGTTGAGGGACTGCTCAACTCCCACGATCGCGAAATGGCATCCTCTCGTGCCGCATTGTCTCTTTGAGGCCGAGAGGCGTGGTGCATCTCCTCGGAGCCGTCGACGAGCTTCAACTCGTGCGCCGCCTCGTTTATGTCTGCCGCCGTCACGGACCTTTTAGCCTTGGCGTAGGCGATCAATAACGCATTATCGCAGATTACGTTGATGAGGCGCGGGATGCCTTTCGAATAATGCGCAAGACGCGCGATCGATTCTGCGTCGAACAAGTCTTGTCTTTCGCATTGAACAGTTTTGAGTCTAGAATCGACGTATGAGCCTACCTCACCCTCTTGTAGAGGGTTCATCCTGCAACGGACAGCTACCCTTTGTTTAAGCTGAAGTAGACCGGCTCGATCGAGCTTTTCTTCTAGCTCGGGCTGCCCTACCAACACAATTTGGATGAGCTTTTCTGTGTTGGTCTCCAAATTGGAAAGAAGCCTGAGTTCTTCGAGCATCTCCTCGTCTAGGTTCTGAGCCTCGTCGATCAACAAAGAAACAATATCGCCCTTCTCGAGTTGGGCGATCAGGTAGTCATAAAACTGCCCGATCATCGCCAACCGCTCACCTGTAGGACTGGGCGACAATCCTAGATCGCTTAGAGTGAGCCGGAGCACCTCGTTAAAAGTGAGATGGGGATCGAAAATCCAAGCTGTATGAACGTTGCGATCCAGGTTGCCCAGCAGCCTTTTCAGCAGAGTCGTTTTTCCCGTTCCCGGTTCGCCCGTGACAACGATGAAGCCTTTGCGGGCTGCGATGCCGTAACGAAGCGTCGCAAACGCTTCGTTATAGCAGGCGTTGGTAAAGAAAAACCGCGGGTCCGGCGTCACATTGAAAGGAGACTCCGGAAATCCAAAGTGTTCGTTGTACATAAGTTTTACCCTCGCGGAACTTCGTTCCCGCGCGGCGCGGATAAATTAATTGAGCCGATCAAAAAAAGCGTCTTCTTTGTGCACGTAACCGCGGACGCCTTCACTCTCCATGGAACGTATCTTGAAATACTCGCCGCTCCTTCCAACCAGTTGAATTCGTGTCCCGGGACGCAGCGTGGCGATAACGTCCGATTTTGCATCCGGCTTTTCCCGGACAAAGGAATTTCCGATGACTTCAAAACGAGCCCGCGACGATGCCGGCTCTCGGCTTGAGCCTTGATCCCTCACAGAGGTTCGCTGAACAGTATCCGGCGGCACCGAATTGTCAAGGCGTTTTGGCTTCAGACCGGCGAGATCTTTATCTTTGTTCTCGGTTCTTTCCAGTCTACGCTTACTTGCCGGTGTCAAAGATTTTTTGACGGGGGGCGCGGACTCTAACACAGGCGGATCCTGCCGCTCCGTAAATTTAGCGATATCTTCGTCTCGTGGAGCGGTTGTCAAAACACGTAAGATTCGCTCCGGAAGCGGCACGACGGCATCTTTGATTTTTTCTATTTCTATATTGTCGTTCCCGAGTGAGAGATAATTGGAATTCCCCCGGTAGGAGAAAAACTCGACAACTCCCAGGACGAGGACAAGTGTCACGAACACGGCCGCTAGTCCCGCCCATCGCGTTTCGTTGGCGTGGAAAGGCGGAGTTGACTGCGTGCGGCGTTCAAAATGCGCCTGTCCATGAGCCACGCGGCCTTCGTTCATGATTTCTCGGCCGCGATCGATCTCTTCAGACAAAGTTTCTAATTTTGGCGCTATCAGTGAGACGGATGGCAACAATTTGGGATAAGCCTCTTCAAGATGAAGGTCGGCGGCGGCCTCCGCAATTATCTCCGCGCTAACCACTTTTTGCGATTTGGCGTATGCAATGAGTAGCGCATTATCGCAAATAACATTAATGAGTCGAGGAATGCCTTGGGAATAGTATGAGATCCGCTCGATGGCGGTGGTCGCAAAGATAGCTTTCCCTGAATAGCCCGCGGCCGCAAGTCTAGAATCAATGTAAGGACAAATTTCATGGCTCTTGAGCGGCACGAGTCGAGAGCGAAGAACGACCCGTTGTTTGAGCTGACGAAGCGACGGCTTTTCGAGCTTGGATTCGAATTCAGGTTGGCCAAGCAATACGATTTGCAGCAGCTTGACACCTGCGCTCTCCAGATTCGAAAGCAGTCTCAGCTCTTCAAGGACATCGTCACGCAGATCCTGCGCTTCATCAAGCAATAAAGCGACAATGTGATCGTCTCTGAGCTGTTCGATCAAATAGTCATAAAACTGTCCGATCATCGCTAGTCGACCCGACGTCGGACTCGGCGGCAATCCTAGATCGCTCAGAGTGAGCCGGAAAATCTCGTTAAAAGTTAGATGGGGATCGAAAATCCAAGCCGTGTGGACGTTGTGATCAAAGTTGCCCAGCAGCCTTTTCAGCAGAGTTGTTTTTCCCGTTCCCGGTTCGCCCGTAACGACGATGAAACCCTTGCGGGCGGCTATCCCGTAACGAAGCGTCGCAAACGCTTCATCATAGCACGAATTGCTAAAGAAAAATCGCGAATCCGGCGTGACATTAAACGGCGGCTCGCGCAGCCCAAAATAATCCTCGTACATAAAATCCCACGGATGGACGATTCGCCGAAACTACAACATGCCACCGATAACGGTTCGCCGGATCGACTCTAAACCCTTAGTTTCGGTCGGGACGACTGTCACGACCATCTCATGTCGATATAAAAGAAGCAAATTTGGTTCCTGCGCTGCCGCATCTAGCCATGTATGATTTAAACTGTTGAAGCTATCGGGCTTAATTGAGAAGTCGGCGTTTGACAAGTGGCTCTACGACTCGCACATGCGGTTGCGGTTGAGTCTACTTGAGGATCCTAGGGGACTGGCCGCGGCTCGGACCCGGTTGTTTGGCAATGAAGTCTTTCTCTTTGTAGATTTTTTTGTCCAACCCATAACTTTTCATTTTTCGGGAAAGCGTTCTCACGCCTATCCGGCAGGTCTTGGCGGTGAGGCCGACGTTTCCACCGAGATCTTCGAGCTTACGGGCGAGATAATTCTTTTCCATTTGCCTCAGCCACTGTCGAAGCGAAGCAGAGCCCGCGATAGGATTTTTGTCCTGGTTTGGCGCCGGCGTCACGTCCGGCAATTTGACTTCCTCGATAATCCGGCCGGTCGATAGCAGGATCGCGCACTCGAGGCGATTCTGCAGTTCGCGGATATTGCCGGGCCAGGAGTATTCGCTAAGACGCATTAAAACTTTATCTGAAACGTTAACAATGCGCTTGCTCTTGGCAACTGGATGTTGTTGCAAAAAATTCCGTACCAAGAGAGGTATGTCGACTGAACGCTCACGCAGGGGAATAAGATGGATGGGCACTACGTTTAAGCGATGATAGAAATCCGCGCGCAGCGTTCCTTCTGCCACCATGTCTTTTAACGACACGTTGCTCGCGGCGATCACTCGTCAATCAACG
>JBEVIO010000472.1:0-3237 GCA_040510635.1 Binatia bacterium
CACAATGTCTCTTCTTGATGAGGTGAAGCATGGTGTCGGCCGGTTTTCTTGCGCGTCACTTCACGAGCAGCGGTATCAATTGGGCCGCATCGTTGCAGGTCTCGAGCCGATCTACGGCTTCGATCAATTTGTCGATGCGCTCTTCCGTTAGCACCGCACGCGCCATCTTGCGAAACTTGGCGCGCAACACATCGCGGCTGACCATGTTGAGCGGCGAGCCGGGTGGATATGGCTCGAACGCTTTGTAACTTTTACCGTTGGTAAGCTTCACCTCCATCGTCGTGTTATAGTTCTCGTCCTTCTTCGCGTTCGGGTCAGCGTAGCTTTTCACTTTCCTAGCCAGCGCGAGAACTTTCGGATCGGTCCAGAGTTTCGAATCCATGTAAAAGCTCAGATCGTTGTCGTTTTTCAACAAGCGGATCGCGAGAGAAAACGGCAGGCTGAATTGCGCGCTCGCGGTATCATGCGGCTCGTAAATCGCGCCGCCGTGCGACACCGATGTCTCGGAGATGCCGACGCGGATCTCCTCGACCTCATCCGCGCCGAAGCGGTGCTCGTCCATGAGTTTGGTCAGTGTGTAGATCACTCCCTGAACGGTGGCGACGCAGGGATAAAGCTTGAACCAGATGCGCATGATCTTGAACTCGCTGCCGAGATCGCGGGTGATTTCCTCGGGCTCCACCAGATCGGCAAACACTTTGAGAAATCCGCGCTTGCCTTCGATAATCGTCGGCGGGCCGGTGAGGCCAAGTTGGGCCAGCAGCGCAGACTGGATCCCGCCGCGTGCGCCGATCCCCGCGATTACGCGTTTCACCTCGCCGCCGGTCTGGTCGTATTCCATCGTGCCGCTCGAGTGCATGCCGGCGATGCCGAAGGCATGGAGCATTTGCCCGTCGTTCAAGCGCAGCAGCCTCGCCGCCGTCGCCATCGCGCCGAAGGGCGCACCGATGCCGTGGCTATGAAAACCGCGCTTGCCCGAGGATGGTCGCACGGCCGCGAGCAGGCGATACATGACGTCCCAGCCGACGACGACCGCGGCGAGAAAATCCTTGCCGCTGCTGCGCTGTTTTTCACCCACCGCCAGCGCCACCGGCACGGTGGCGGCGCCCGGGTGGCCGCCCGACGCGAAGCCGACGTCGTCGAGCTCGCAGCCCTGGCCGAAGGTCGCGTTGACGAACGCGGCGTCCAGGGTCGGCACTTTGTTGCCGTAGTTGACGACGGTGCTTTCGCCGCGCCCGCCCATCTCGGCGACGTAGCGATAGGCGATTTTGTTCCACTCCAAAGTCGAACCGATCAGCGCGACGCCGATCTGGTCGAGAATACAGTCCTTGGCCTTCTCGATCACCTCAGGCGGGATATCTTCGTAGCGCACCTTGGCTGTATGGATCGCCAGTTGTTCAGTAATGCCGATTGCCATTTTTATTTCTCCTGTGTGCCGATTTCGCTGCCCCCTTAACCCATCGGCGCGGTCTCACGCCGCGCAGCATCGGCGCGCCGTTGCCGGAGCCTCGCTGCAATCTGGCGTCATTTCAATGAAGCTCGTTGGATTGCGCCGGCAATTCACTTTTGACTCCTCCTTGCAGAAAAATCGTTGCTCCCTTCGCCGAAACGGCGCTAGCACGTGAGGCGAGATGATTGAACGCAACGAAGCATATGAGTCTTTTTTCAGCAGCCTGCCTAGGCGCGCTTCGCCTTGGCAAAAGCGGCGGCGCTGGTGCCCGCCAATCGGCCAAACACGGCGCCTTTCATCAAGCCGGACCCGCCGGGATAATTATTGAAGAACGAGCCGCCGGTTATTTCTCCGGCCGCGAAAAGCCCGCTGATCACGTTCCCGCTGGTATCCTTGACCTCGCCTTTTTCGGTGATGCCGACGCCGCCGAAGGTAAATGTGATGCCGCAGGTCACCGGGAAGGCGTAGTACGGCGGCGTGTCCAAGCGCTGCGCCCAGTTCGACTTCGCCGGACTGATACCGCGCGTGCATTTGCCGTCGTGCTTCGAGGGATCGAACGGCACGTCGTTGACCGCATCGTTGAACGCTTCGACCGTTTTGACGACATTTTCCCAACCCAAGCCCGGCAATTTTTTCGCCAACGCTTCGATCGTATCGGCGCTGACGTGAAAGCCGCGGTTGTACTCGGAGCGCAGCAGCGGGCGGGTCTTGCTGTCGAAAATCTGATAAGCCGTGCGCCACGGCAAGCGCAACACTTCCCGGCCGCACTTCGCGTAGGTGTAGCTGAAGAAGTCCTCGCCTTCGTCGACGAAGCGCCTGCCGTTGATGTCGACCATGATGCCGTGGGGATACGAGTAGCGGTGCTCGTAGGCGCATTCGACGTCGGGCGCCTCCGCGTCGACCAGCACCGCGTGGCAGCCGCTCCAATGGCCGATCGGCTGGGCGCCGAAGCCCAGCGCCAAACTGAGCACCTCGCCGGTGTTATAGCGCGAGCCGCGAACTTTCACCAAATCCCAGCCCGTGCCGAGATAGCGCGCGCGCATTTCGGGATTGGCCTCGAAGCCGCCCGCGGCCAAGACCACGGTTCGGCTCGAGAAATCCACTAGTTCTTCCGCCGTTTGCACCCGGACGCCGGAGACCTTTCCTTTGGCATCGACGGTCAAAGCCGTCGCCCTCGCTTCGTAGATGACCTCGATGCCGTTTTTCTCGGCGGCCGGAAACAGCATCTCGACCAGGCCGAGACCGCCGTCGTTAACCGAAATCACCCGGCCCGAGGGGAACTTGATTTTCCCGCCCATCTTCACCGCGTGGGTGCTGGTGGAAAGAATCCATTTGACGTTCATGTCCGTTAGCCAGCGCGCCGTGGCATAGGAATGATCGACGAGAATATTCGTGAGCTTTTTGTCTGCGGCATACTCGGTCACCTGCATGACGTCTTCGAAAAATTCCGCGTTGGAATAGGTCCCGACCTCCATCTTCGCCGCCTCTTCGTCCGTGAGTCTCGGCAGCATGGGCCGCATGTCGTCCAGATTGTTGTAGGTGAAGCGGAAGCCGCCGCCGGAAAAGCGCGTGTTGCCGCCGCGCGATTCCTTTGGACACTTGTCCAAAAGCAGCACGCGCATTTCCTGCTCCCGCGCCGCCAGGGCCGCGGTCAATCCCGCGTTGCCCGCGCCGATCACGATCACGTCATAAATCGTCATAGAAATCCAAAGCCTCCTCGTAGTGGGCTCTTTGAGTCGTTTAAAAAATTACCAGCAGCGGAAAACGCCGCCGATATTCTCCGCCTG
>JBEVIO010000473.1:0-6640 GCA_040510635.1 Binatia bacterium
ACCGATATTGACGAAGTTCGACTCAGGCAGCACGGTCACGCTTTCCAAGCCGCTGAGCCGCAAGTGGGGTTCGACATTCCTTAGAGCTCGTGGCGGTTTGTTTCTCACCGCGTCAGCGATCGCTTTGATGTGCGCGGGCGTCGTGCCACAGCAGCCGCCGACAATATTGAGCCAACCGTTTTCCACCCACTCGGTTAATTGCGGCGCCAGCGACTCCGGCGTCTCAGGAAAGCCGGTCGACAATAATGGATCGGGCAGACCGGCGTTGGGATAGCTACTCACATAAATCGGCGCGATGCCCGCCAGCTCGTCGATCAGCGGGCGCATTTCCTTAGGCCCGAGCGCGCAATTCATGCCGACGCTCAACAGCGGCACGTGAGAAATGGAATTCCAGAACGCTTCGACGGTTTGTCCCGTCACGCCACGATTGCTGCCCGGCTGGATGAACGTGACCGAAGCCATCAGTGGCATTTGAATTTTTCGCTCGTCGAACAATTTGGCGATGGCGAAGAAAGCGGCTTTGGAGTTGAGCGTGTCGAAGATCGTTTCGACCAAAAGCAGATCGGCGCCGCCGTCGATCAAGCCGCGCGCTTGCTCGTAGTAGGCATCGACCAGCTCCTCGTAGGTGACCCCGCGCGTCGCCGCGCTGTGCACATCGGTGGAGATCGAGCAAGTGCGGTTGGTCGGGCCCATCGCCCCGGCGACAAAGCGCGGCCGCGTCGGATCTTTAGCCATGACCCGGTCGACCGCTTTTTTTGCCGCGCGCGCCCCGGCGAAGTTCAAATCGTACACCACCGACTCTAGATGGTAGTCCGCCATCGAGACCGAGGTCGAATTGAAAGTGTTTGTTTCGATAATATCCGCGCCGGCTTCGAGATATTGAACGTGAATGTCCGCAACCAAATCGGGCTTCGTAATACACAGCACGTCGTTGCAGCCCTTCAGATCGTGACTGTGATCCGCAAACTGTGCGCCACGAAACGCCTGCTCGTCGAGTTTGTACGACTGAATCATCGTGCCCATCGCGCCGTCGAGAATCGCGACGCGCTCAGCTAAAATTTCTCGCAGTTGTTTTTCGCTCTCGGTCATTGGCTCGCCTTTTTTCTTTTTGGCTTTGGGTTCGTCGGCAAGGTAGCTCGCGTAACGAAGATTTCCACCGGGCGATTGCCGTTGCGGGCCAACTTTTCTCCGGCGAATGCACCGGTCAAGTCGTAGTCGATGGATTCCGCCCCGGCTTCGCGAAACCATCCTTCAATTGCCCGGCGATCGAAGCCGAGCCATTGGTGCGCCATCTGTTCGCGCATCCATTGCTGTTTATGCTGCACTAGGTCGACCAAAATCACCGATCCACCGGGACGAGTGATACGGCAAAGCTCGGCGATGGCACTCTGGGGATCCGGCAGAAAATGCATCACCATCACGCAAAATACCGCATCGATGCCGGCGGAATCCAAAGGCAGTTTGAAAATATCGCCCTGGCGGAACTCGACGTTGCGAATCGCGCGTTCCTTAGCCAACGCACGCGCGCGTCGCAACATTTCATTGGATAGATCGACACCGATCACCTTTCCAGCAAACCGCGCCAACTCGAACGTCAAGCTCCCGGTGCCGCAACCGATGTCGGCCACCGTGAGATTGGACGGCAGCAGCTTCTCGATTGCCAGGGACGTGACGCGATCGTCGAAGTAGCTCCTTCGAATACGCTCCCAGTCTCCCGCGACGGACTCGAAGTAGCTCTTCGAGCGCTGCAAGCGCCGGCGCCGACATTCCGCCAAGCGCGTCTGATCTCGTTTGACTTCGGGGATCGCCGCGAGCCGTGCCTGCAGCGAGGTGAAAAGATCGCGCGCGGCTTCCGGCATATCCTCGCGCGCGGAAAAATAAACGCTGGTCCCTTCCTTTCGATCCTGAACGAAGCCGGCCGCTCTGAGGATCGCGAGATTGCGTGAGACCGACGACTGCACCGATTCGACGACTTCCTGCACTTCCCCGACTGTCAGTTCCTCCTCGGCGACCGCCGCGAGAATGCGTAAACGGAGGGGATCGGCCAGCGCTTTAAGGGTTCGAACAAACTCCATAGCTTATTTAAATCATTATATTTAAATATTGTGATAAAGCAAGCTGGCAATCTCAAAGATCATCAGCAAACAGCAATTTAGCGGAAACCAGATGAGTCAGCGGAGCTTGTGCGCCAAGATACCGGCACGAAACGACGGCTCAGCACCATCGGTGAATTTTCCTTCGCGATAGTAAAGAACGCGTAAATCGCGAAAGTAGTTCAATAGCTCGTTATGGGCGAGTAAATAGTCGGGGTTTTTCGGATGGCCAATAGTTTGTTGATCGATCAAGTAAGTTTCAAAAATAATATAACCGCCGGGCGCCAGCGCGGATTTTATGTGCGGAACAAGCGAACGCTGGAGATAGTTGATATTTACGATCAAGTTATACGGTCCCGGCGGCAGCCCGCCATTTTCCAAGTCCGTTTGTTGCCAAGAAATTGACAGCGAACGCTCCGCAGCCCGCCGCGCCCCTTGATCCAACCCGGGTTGGGCAATATCAACCGCCGTAACGTCGAATCCTTTTTCTGCGAGAAACAAGGCGTTGCGTCCTGCACCACTGGCGATATCCAGCGCCCGCCCCCGCGCTATGTCCCAATGACCCCCGTCCAAAATCTCCTTGAGAAAGGCGGCAGGCTTTTCCGGGGCGCCGCTCTGCCCGTATTGACGCTCCCATCGGATCCGATCATCGAGCGACATAAGCAATCCTGTCAAAGAGCTATGATGCTCAGGACACGGCCCGCGCTAGCGTCACCACGAAAACCTGCTTCGCACCGCTTCTTTTCAAGATCCGACTGCATTCATTGACGGTTGCGCCGGAAGTATAGACGTCGTCGACGAGGAGTATATTTTTGCCGTCGACGGATCGTTCCGGATGCACTAAAAACGCGCCGCGCACGTTGCGCCGCCGTTCCTCTTCGGCGAGTTGCGTCTGCGGCGCTGTCTCATGGTCGCGCCGCAGCACAAAGGGATCCATCGGGATCTTATAAACGCGGCTGATTTGTCGAGCGAGCAGCACGGATTGATTGAAACCGCGCCAGCGCAGCCGTTTGGCGTGCAGCGGAACCGGAATGATTAGATCCACCGGGCATGCGCTGAGAAACTCCTGGCAACCCCACGCCATCAAGCGCCCCAGCGGCTTGCCGAGGGAAATTCTCCTGCCGTATTTGAACTTTTGCACCACCTGCCGCAGCGGATGCTCTTCGATTTCCTCGCGCGGATAACAAGCCCAGGCGCGTGCGGAGACAAACTGGGGCGAGCGGGCAAGACACGCGCCGCAGGTGTGATCGTCGCCACCGGCATCGGGAAATGGGCGGCCGCAAAGATGACACAAAGGATGGGAAATGAGCTCAATGTGTGGCCAGCAGCCGGCGCAAAAATATTCCGCGTCTCGGCCGTGGATCCGGGCGCCGCAGGCGCGACAGCGCGGCGGATAGAGCCAGTCCACCAGCCAATCGAAACGACCTGCCAAAGATTGCTCTGATGCGATTTCCATAGACCGCCTCGCACTGTAGCAAAATGAACGAAGCGGGCGAAGAGAAAAAATGCTTTGACCCAGCGGTCAAGTGGCGAAAGAAGTCGGTAAATCGTTGAGTGCGTCGAAAAACTACGTTTTCAAGATCAAACTATGACCGGTCATTTCTTGTGGCTGCGTCGTTCCGAGGAGCTCTAAGACGGTCGGCGCGATGTCGATCCCGGTGCCGTCTTTGAGCCGGCATTTTTTCCGCTCGTCATCAACCAAGATCACCGGTACAAGATTCGTCGTATGGGCCGTATGCGCCATGCCGGTATCGTAGTCGATCAACTGCTCGATGTTGCCGTGATCCGCCGTGATGATGACTTTGCCCTTCTTGCTCATGGCCGCGTCGATGACTTTACCGAGACACTCGTCGATCACTTCGACTGCTTTCACCGAAGCTTCGAAGTTGCCCGTATGGCCGACCATGTCGGCGTTGGCGTAATTGGCGATCACGAGCCCGACGTCCCGTTCGCGCAGAAACTTGATCAGCGCCTCGGTAACCGGTCGTGCGCTCATCTCGGGCTTTAGATCGTAGGTCGCCACGTCTTTGGGCGAGGGTATCAAAATTCGCTCTTCGCCGGGGAACTCTTTCTCCTCGCCGCCATTAAAAAAATAGGTCACGTGCGCATACTTCTCAGTCTCGGCGATGCGCAGTTGGCGCACCCCTGCCTGGCTTGCCACTTCGCCGACAATTTTCCGGATCTCTCGCGGCGCGTAGGCGGCCGGAACTTTGAAGGTCTCGTCGTAACGCGTCATGGTGGTGTAAGCCGCGAGCTTCAAATAGCATTTGCGGGGAAATTCTTTGAAATCTTCCTGAGTCAGGGCGCGCGTCAATTCACGGGCGCGATCGGCGCGGAAGTTAAAAAAGATCACCCCGTCGCCGTCGCGGATCAATCCTTCGGAACCGACAGGGTCCATCACCGTCGGCAAAACGAATTCGTCAGTGATTTTTTCTTTATAGCTCTTGCGAATCGCCTCGAGAGCCGAGGGCGACTTGTTGCCGACTCCTTCGGTCAGACAATTGTACGCTTTTTCGACTCGATCCCAGCGTTTGTCCCGATCCATGGCGTAATAGCGTCCGCTCACGGTGGCAACTTTGACGTTGGCGTAGGCTTTCAGTTTTTCGTTTAAATCGAGCATGAATTGTTCAGCGCTGTTCGGCGGCGTGTCACGGCCGTCCAAGAACAAATGCAGATAAACATTGTCGAGCTTTTCCTGCCGCGCCATCTCGATCAGCGCTTCCATATGGCGCTGATGGCTGTGCACGCCGCCGTCGCCGAGAAGACCCATGAGATGCAAGCGGCTGCTCTGCTCTTTCGTTTTGCGTAAGGCTTCGAGGAGAACCGGATTCTTGTAAAACCCGCCTTCGTCGATATCTTTATGAATTAAAGTGAGATCCTGATAAACGATCCGCCCGGCGCCAAGAATCATGTGGCCGACTTCGGAATTGCCCATTTGGCCGGCCGGCAAGCCGACATCGATACCCGACATCGACATTCGC
The DNA here is from genome assembly GCA_040510635.1 of Binatia bacterium. GTDB lineage: Bacteria > Desulfobacterota > Binatia > UBA9968 > UBA9968 > DP-20. The sequence goes on from JBEVIO010000473.1 coordinate 5,075, forward strand.
GAGTTGGGGTAATTTTTTTGCAGCGCATCCAGATGGGGCGTCGCGGCGTTGGCAATCGCGTTGCCTTCTTTGCGCGGATTGATGCCGAAGCCGTCCAAAATTATCAGGATCACGGGTTGGGGTGGGCTCAAAGTGAAGTCCTTTCTTGGCCGACGGCTCCGGTTGAAATTAAAGCTGGTTAAACCATTGAACTACCGAGACCCGCCGCGACTCAAGACATGTGCTCGTTGGCGATCTGAAACTGCTCGACAAGCTTTACGTACGCTTCCGGCAGTGTCGCCCTCGGCGCGTGGCCCCACAGCGCGTCCAGGTCATAAAACTCGCGCACCGGTTCATAAAAAACGTGCACGATCACATCGGAAAAATCCATCAATGCCCAATGACCGCGCTGCGCCCCTTCGACGGCGTACGGTTTGATTCCCTCTTCGATCGCATTTTCTTCGAGCCCTTGCGCGATGCTCTGCACTTGGCGATCGGAACGGCCCGAGCACAGGATGAAATAATCGGCGATCGATGTCAGGCCGCGAACATCCAGCACGACCAGATCATAAGCCTTTCGCTCCAGAGCCAGACGGGTCAGGAGAAGGGTTTTTTCCCACGAACTGTTCTCGGCCGAGATCATCAACGTTTGCTGCGACGGCTGCCGTACAGCCCGCGCCTTTCAATATATTTTGCTACGTCGATGGGCACTAGATAACGGATGGATTTTCGTTCTTCGACCAACGCGCGAATTTCCGAGGCCGAGATGGCGATATCCGTGAGCCCGATAAAATAGATCCGCGTTCCGCTTTGATGCCGATAATTCTTCTGTTCTGAATCATAACAAAAGAGTTTTTTCACGGCAACGCCGGTACCTTTGAGCGGATCTTTGTCCTTGCTGCCGGGCCTGGACGTCACGATAAAATTACACAGCGGAAAGATTGCGGGAAAATCCTTCCATGTGCCGATCTCGCGAAAGGCGTCCAATCCGATAACGAAGTAGAGCGAATCGCCCGGCTGCTTGCGCGCGGCAAAGGCGCGGATCGTGTCGATCGAATAAGAAACTCCGGGACGCGAAATCTCCACCGTTGACACGCTGAACCGGGGATTTCGCGCTACCGCGAGACGCACCATTTGCAGCCGATCGCTGGCCGGTGTCGTTGTCTGTCCCCGTTTATGTGGCGGAATGGATGTGGGGATGAAATAGAGACGGTCGAGCCCGAATGTCTCGCTGACTTCCTCCGCGCTGCGCAAGTGTCCCCAGTGGATCGGATCGAAAGTGCCGCCGAACAAACCGATCTTCATGAGGCGGCGACGAATGAAAGAAAAGATGAAGGATGAAGGATAAAGGATGAAATTAAAACCTTGGCATGCGATGACGGCGCTTGCAGCTTTCTTCCATCTTCCACCCTCCGCCCTTGGCCTCGCCCCATCTTCCTTCCACCTTTCGTCTTCATCCTTTATCCTTTTTCTATTCTCTCACTTGTCCGTCGCCGAAAACGATGAATTTGGTCGTCGTCAACTCTTCCAAGCCCATGGGACCGAAGGCGTGGATCTTACTCGTGCTGATGCCGATCTCGGCGCCCA
>JBEVIO010000474.1:0-4551 GCA_040510635.1 Binatia bacterium
GATGTCAACCACCGGCAGCATCATCGGATGGCCGGTAACGTAGCCGCCGACATAATAACTGCTGGTCACTTCGGGATGAAAGTCTTTGATCAAACTCGACTTCGCCGTGGTGCCGCCCATGTCGAAAGAAATAATATGGCGGCAGCCGAGCGACTCGCCGAGATGTGCCGCGCCGATCACTCCCGCCACCGGCCCGGACTCCATCATCGTCACCGGCATTTTCTTCGCCGTCTCCGCCGACATCACGCCGCCGTTGGATTGCATGACACGAAATGTGCCGCGGAATCCGGCAACGCCAAGCATTTTTTCCAATGAGACGAGATAATTACTGACAAGCGGGCCGACATAGGAATTGAGCACCGTCGTCGAGGTTCGCTCGTACTCGCGAAACACACAGAGGAATTAGTGCGACAGCGAGACATAAACCTCGGGAAACAGCTGGCGCAGGAGCTCGCCCAAGCGCTGTTCATGAGCGGCGTTGGCATACGCGTGTAGCAAGCAAACGGCCACGCTTCCTACGCCGGCGGCTTTGAGCGCGCTGATCGTCGCGGTCGCCGATTTTTCGTCGAGCGGCGTCAGCACCTCGCCGGTCGCGTAGAGCCGTTCGTCTACCTCGAGGCGCAGATCGCGCGGCACCAGCGGCACCGGCCGTTTAAAGAAAAGATTGTAGCCTTCCGGCCGGTTGCCCCGGCCGATCTCGTAAACGTCGCGAAAGCCTTGGGTCGTGATCAGCCCAGTGCGCGCGCCCTTGCGCTCGAGCACCGCGTTGATCGTAACGGTCGAGCCGTGCACGAAGAAGTTCGCACCCGCGACATCTACGTTCGCGCCTTTCAGGCAATCGTTAATGCCGCGTGCCAGATCGTCCGGCGTGGTCAGCGACTTGCTGCGAAATACTTGGCCGTTGTCGTCGACCGCGACCAAATCGGTAAACGTTCCGCCTATATCAACTGCGATTCTCATGAAACCTTTCGCTGACTGTAGGTATTTATCTGCGTTGATCGTCTAAGAAAGAATTCTCCCGGAGTTTACCCTGAGTTCTTCGAAGGGGCCGAAATGACAGACTACGTCTTGTCGCCACGCGGTTGTCATTCCGACAGAGCGAAGCGACGAGGAATCTTTTTTCTACCCGCCAAGCAGTGACTTCGCGCCGCTCTCCGTCACCTCGAAACTGTCGCCGAAAAGAACGATCCTGGCTTCGGTCTCAAACGTCACACGCAATGCCAGCGTCATATTTGCATTGAGCGTATTCGCACCCACGGATGTCGCACCGACTTCACGCGCGTCATCTTCGTTCAAAAAAGGTGCTTCCCATTGGTTGAGGCCGATGCCGTTGGCGAAACCATAAAGCGAAGCCGTGGAGTAGAATTCACCCAGCGCGTGCCGCGCCGTTTCATCGATGGCCGCTACCGCACCGCCGGGTTTGAGCTGCGCCGCCATCTGCGCGACCATCTCTTGGGTCTTTTGATACGCCGCTTGAAGTTGCGCATCGTTCGACAAAATAAAAGTCCGCCCCGCCTCGACCCAATAGCGCTCGTGCTGCACCGCCAAATAAAGCGACCAATGATTGTTGAGGGTCGCCGATTGCTTGAAGCTCGGCGGATTCAACCTCTTATCACCGGCGAGAATGCGAATATCCTCGGCGCCCTTGTCACGCGCCAGGCGATCGATGTCAGCGATGACTTCATATTCTTTTCTGCCCTGTTTGATAAAAGCGAGCGCGCCGTCGCAAATATCGCTGAGCAAATGCCCAGCCTCGCGCATCGCGCCAAGCTCCCGCGCAGTCTTTACCAAACGCTGCGGCGCGATCATCGAATCGCACACCTGCCAGCTCACGCTTGGCAATGCCTCCTTCATTTCCTCCAACTGAGGCAAGGGAAACCCGTTGCCTGAATCCATCAGACCGACTCTTGTCTTCTCGAAACCCTTTTCTTTGAGCAGTTTCGCGCCGTCGGCGCCGACCTGGTTTGACGCGCGCACGTCTTCGACCCAAGTCAACGTCTTGGCGAAAGGCACATCGCGGCTGCCGATGTTAAGCAAAAGCGAAATCGCGCCTTCGCGCGGCACGACGGCGATTCCACCGCGAACTTTGGGGAAATAATTGGTGAGGTAACAAAGGTCAGCGAACGAATAGTTATCGCCGTAGATCACCAGGGCGTCCAAGCTTTGCCGTGCCATTTCTCGCCGCACCGCATCGAGACGAGAGTGAAACTCGGTCTGCGGCACTTGCGTTGGGTCCCAAGTGGAACAACCTCGCTTTAAAACTGAATGCCGACCAAAGATCATATTGCCCTCTTCCGAATCCGATTTATGATTTGCACGAATTGAACGTGGAGCAGATGTCAGTCTTTTACATAAATGTCCCACGACGATTTCATCAGCGACTCCGCTTTCGTCTTCGTCATGACCACGGTATCACCGAGCGTCAGGTAGCCCGTCTCGGGCAAATACTGGTTGGGATGAATGATGAAGGTCATGCCCTCCTCGAGTTTGGTCTGGTTGCCGTCTTCCAAGCTGCCGGGCGCAAACGAGCCGCAACCGAGGCCGTGGCCGCGCACGCGCATGAATGGCGGGCGGCAATATTGCTCGTAACCGTACTCAATAAACGTGTCGTTGATCGCCGCGGCGACGTCGCTCGCCGGCGCGCCCGTTTTCGCTGCGTCCATACCGAGTCGCATTCCCTTTTTGAGAATGGCGTATTTTTCGCGAACCGCCGGCGCCGGCTCGCCCAGCACCATCGTCCGGCAGATCTGCACGAATAATCCGCCTATGCATGGTGTGATTTCGCCGATGATGATATCGCCCGATTGCACGATTCGATCAGTCGGCGGATGGAGCGCCTGGTTATGAGGGTTGGCGACCACCATGCCGAAGTTGTCTTCGGCGCCAAGATAGCGCATGCGGTGCTCGACGATCGCGGCGAGCTCGAATTCCTTCAATCCGGGACGCGCATCATCGTGCAGCGCCGTGACGCCGGCATCGGCGATCTCCGCCGCGCGCCGCAGCCGCTCGAGTTCGAAGTCGCTTTTGCAACGTGCCATGTTCTCGATGATGTCCTTGGCGTTGACCGGAGTTTGCCCGAGCGATTTTGTGATCTCATCATGTAGACTGACGTGCATCGCCTCCCGGCCGATCAGTCCGACTTTCGCTGGTGCGCTCGGCACTCGCGACCAAAGCTGATTGAACGGACGAACTTCGGAGACCCACGATTCTTCTTGCGCCCGCGGTATATCCCACACGGGCGAGAGGTAGAGCACCGGCCTATCTTCCAATGGGAGAACGAGCATCGTCTCTGGTCCGACACTGATGAAATCAGTCAAGTAGGCAACATAATTCATCCGCAAAAAATTATGCCGACCGGAATCGTAGATGAGCAGCGTCTGCAAACCCTTGTCGCGCATCGCTTGGCGTCCTCGCGATATCCGTTTGTCGAATTCTTGCTGACCTTCCATAATCACCTCGTCTTATTGGTTTCCGGAACGTAACCCAGTCTGCAGTCGCGATCAACGAGTGCGCAAGCCCGCTCTTTCACCATGCCATAACCGCCGCCGCCCGCCGTAAAAAATGTTACGCTGCCGTTTTTCTTCAATGGATAGTTCGGTTTCTTGGTCAGCCAAGTTCCCGGGTCATCGGGCGCTTGCTTGACCAGCGCTTTTGCCGTCGCACCGCACTCGCCGCCGAAGAGTCCCCACGGCGCGGTGCGCTGGCGCTCGACGTTGATGTTGGTGAACGCGTCGCACAGCACTCGCACCGACACTTCGATCCCCAAGCCACCGCGAAATTTCCCCACTCCCCCGCTGCCTTCGCGGAGCCGTTGTCGTTCGATCAGCACGGGATAATAAATTTCCTGCAATTCGACCGGCGCGTTTTGCACGTCGCCCTGGCACATCGATACTGTGGAATTCTCGCCGTCCTGATGCGCCCGCCCGCCCCAGCCGCCGCCCATGATCGTCTGGCAGAGAAAACGTCTGCCGGTCTTTGGATCGGTGCCGAAAAATGCGTAGCCGCCCATGTCGCCTTTGTGCCCCGCGGCCACTCGATCCGGCAGCGCCGGCGCCAAGGCTTTGAGAATCAAATCGATCACCGTCGGCAGCGTGCGGCTCCAGTTGCCCACCGGCGCCGGCGCTGTGGCGCTGAGAATTTTCCCTTTGGGTATTATTATCTTTAACGGCCGAAAACAGCCTTCATCGATGGGCGAATAGGGCGCCACGAGCGATTTGAACGCAACCCGCGCCGCCGCCACGGCGCCGGACTCGCCGGAATTGATCGAGCCCGGCACTTGTTCGCTGATCTCGGAAAAGTCGATGACCATCTCGCTGCCCGCGACTTCGACCTTCACCTTGAGCGGCACGGCTGTGTCCAAATCGACACCGTCACTGTCGAACAGCGCTTCGGCTTCGTACTGGCCCGGCTTGATACGCGCGACTTGCTCACGCGCCAGCGCCTCAGACTGATGCCAGATCGCTCGCACACAACGCAAGAAAGTTTCCAATCCGTAGCGTTTCACCAATGCGCCGAGGCCGCGGTCGCCGACGCGGCAAGCGGCGATCTGCG
>JBEVIO010000475.1:0-8858 GCA_040510635.1 Binatia bacterium
GAAACATGAAGGTCAATGTTTGTAACTTCGCCAAGCTCGGCTACACGACCTTCGTGCCGGACCTCTACAAGATGCTTGGCGAATCCGACGGCGTTCATGAAGCGCAAAAGAAAACCAGCGACGGCCAGTTCACGGAGATCATTAGCGGCGCATGGCGTTACTTGACGAGCAGGCCCGAAGTGGACGCCAAACGTTGCGCCGTCGTCGGCTACTGCATGGGCGGGCGCATCGGCATCCATTTCGTTGCGACCACTCCGAGCGCGCGCGGATTCGTCGGCTACTATCCGTCCGTTCGCGACGAAGAACCGAGTAAATTAAGACCGCGCCATCCCAACGAAGCGGTCAAAGACTTCAAGTGTCCGTCGCAGATCTTTTTCGGCGCAAAAGACCACGTCGCCAGCATCGCGGTGCAGCAGCGATTGATGGCGAGCTTTCAAGCTAACGGCCAACCCTTGGACTGGCACTCTTTCCATCGCGCCGGCCACGGCTTCGCGATGGCCGATGGCGACTGCTACGATCCCGCTCTCGCCGAACAAGCTTGGGCGCTGACAGAAAATTTTCTGGCTCGGGAGTTAGGAAAAGAGTAGCAGTAAGCGGTTGCCTACGATCTCAGGTAAATAAATTTCGCCGGCTTGAGCCTTGTTTTAACAGCTTACACAACTTGACCCGCGGCGAAACCGGACGACCAGGCCCATTGGAAATTGAAACCGCCCAAATGGCCGGTCACATCGACGACTTCGCCGATAAAATACAAACCTGGGATTTTTTTCGACTCCATCGTCGTCGATGATAACGCCTCCGTGCTCACGCCACCGAGCGTAACCTCCGCGGTGCGATATCCTTCCGTATCGCTCGGGCGGATGCGCCAATTTTGTAGTAATTCACAAACCTCGCGCAAGTCCTGAGGTGTGTATTGGCGCAATGGCCGATTGTCGATCTGAATTTCACACAGACGCTGCGCCAAGCGCTTCGGTAGGAACTCACCGAGTACAGTTTTCAGCTCGGACTCCGGACGGGATAACTGCCGCTCTTTTAGCCATTCCAAGCTGTCGCTCAGCGGCAAAAAATTGACCGATAGCACATCGCCCGGGTGCCAATAAGAAGATATTTGCAGAATTGCCGGACCGCTGATGCCGTGATGAGTGAAGAGCATGGCGTGGGAAAAAGACTGGCGACGGCAAGCGACTTGGACGGCCAAACTGACGCCGGACAAATCGCGATAGCGCACCCTATCGTCGGCATCGAAAGTAAGTGGCACAAGCCCCGCCCGCGGCGGTTCGATGGTGTGAGCGAATTGCCTGGCCAGCTCGTAACCGAATCCGGTCGCGCCCATTTTGGGCACCGAAAGGCCGCCGCTGGCAACGACAAGCGAGGTCCCACGCATCTCGCCACGATTGGATTGCAGCGCGAAGTTATCGGCGTGTCGCTGCGCTGAACTCACGACGCAATCCGTTTCGATCCGTACGCCAGCCGCGCGGCATTCATCGGTGAGCATCTTGACGATCAACTTCGCCGACTGGTCGCAGAACAGCTGCCCCAGCTCTTTTTCGTGGTAGGCGATCCCATGTCGCTCCACCATCGCGATAAAGTCCCACTGCGTGTAACGCGCCAGCGCAGATTTGCAAAAATGGGGATTGGCGGAAAGAAAGTTTTCCGGCGTAGCTTGAAGGTTGGTGAAATTGCAGCGGCCGCCGCCGGAGATGAGAATTTTTTTACCGATTTTTTCGCTGCGCTCGATCACCAAGACGCGCCGGCCGCGTTTGCCCGCCTCGATGGCGCAAATCAAACCGGCCGCGCCACCGCCGAGGATCACCACATCGTAATGAATCATTAAAAAGAACGCTGGATAAGCACGCGGCCGCTAGCGGCTATTGTCGCAACTATTCGTCAAATTATCCCCTTTCCCTTGAACTCCGCGATCTGCTGATCGCTGTAACCCAGTGGTTTGAGATATTCGGCGTTGTGCTCGCCCAATTCAGGAGGCGGCAGCGGATGGGGATTTTTGGTATCGCTGTATGCGTTCGGGAAAGCCACGGTGCGTATATTCGGCTTGTCCTTACGTGCTATTTCGATCTCTAGGCCCATGTGTTTTATCTGCGGGTCCGCAAAAACCTCCTGCATGTCGTAGACCGGCGTGTATGGCACGTCGTTCGCTTCCAATTGCTCCATCCAATGAGCGCGCGGCTTTTCTTTGAAAAAGTCGCCGAAAACTTTAGCCAGCTCGTTGTAGTTCTTGCGGCGATTCGGCCGGGTATTGAAGCGCGAATCGTCGATCAACTCTGGATGACCGGCGGCCTTGCACAAACCTTCCCAGAATTTTTGCGGCGACGAAAGATGAATCGCAAACATTGCGCCGTCGGCACCCGTGAACGCGTAGGTCTGTGATTGCATCGGCCGCGTGTATGGCCCGGGAATCTTGCCAGTGGCGAGGGAATCCGTCGCGGGTGCGATGAGAAACGCCAGAGTCGAGCCTGCCATCGTCGTATCCACCTGCTGGCCTTTGCCGGTCTTCGCGCGCGCGGCGATCGCGCCGAGCACGCCGATACAAGCGAACATCCCGCTCAGGCTGTCGGCATAGTTGGGACCGATAGGACGGGGATTTTTCGCGTCCATCAATAGGCTCAGCATGCCACCCAATCCCTGGCCAACGGTGTCGTACGCGGGCCGCTTAACATAAGGACCGGTCGGTCCTGTGCCGGTAATCGAAAGATAAATCACTCCAGGGTTCGCTTTGCTCACCGTGTCGTAGTCGATGCCGAGTTTTTTCATCACACCGGGGCGGTAATTGTCGAGCACCACGTCTGCATTCTTGGCGAGCGCGAGAAAAATTTCCTTTCCTTCCGGCGTTTGCAGATTGAGCGTAATGCCTTTCTTGCCGCGGTTGTAAGCCCAAAAAATTGGCTGATCGCCGCCGAGATCCCAACCGCGAAACGGATCGCCGCCCTTGGGATTTTCTATTTTGATCACCTCTGCGCCCATATCAGCGAGCAACATCGCCCCGTACGGCCCAGAAATAAAATTGCCCAACTCCAAAACCCTGATGCCTTCAAGACAACCGTTCATCTGGCTCTCCAGTTTGTCGTCCGCCGTTGCAGCGCCTTCCCGCGCATCAGATAATTCCCTTTTCCTTGAACTCCGCGATCTTCGCCTCGTCATAGCCCAAGGATTTTAGAAACTCGTCGTTGTTTTCACCGAGCTCGGGGGGCGGTGAAGGATGAGCCGACGGAGTATCGCTGTGACTCAAAGGAAATTTTACTGTGCGAATTGTCGGCTTTTCTTTGCGTTCGATCGCGATCTGCATGCCCATGTGCTTGACTTGCGGATCATCGAAGACTTCTTTCAAGTTGTAAACCGGCGTGTGCGGCACGTCGTTGGCTTCGAGCCGCTCGACCCAGACCGACCGCGGCTGTTCTTTGAAAAACACCGCGAAAGTTTTGTTGAGCTCGTCATAGTTGGTTCGGCGGTTCGGTCGAGTATTGAAGCGCGGATCTTCGATCAACTCGGGATGCTCGACCGATTTGCACAATCCTTCCCAAAATTTTTGCGGCGATGACAAATGAATCGCCAGCATGGCGCCGTCGGCGCACGCAAAAGCATAGGTTTGTGACTGCCGTGGGCGCGTGTAGGGGCCGGGCACGCGCCCATGCGCAAGCGTTTCCGTCGCCGGCGCATTTAAAAACGCGAGAATCGAACCGACCATCGTCGCGTCGACCTGCTGGCCTTTGCCCGTCCGATTGCGCGCCATCAACGCGCCCAAAACTCCCAGCGCCGAAAACATGCCGCTCAAACAGTCCGCGTAGGCCGGACCGACGGGCTTGGGATTTTGCGGATCCATCAAGACGCTCATCATCCCGCCCATGCCTTGACCGACCGTGTCATAGGCGGGACGCTTGACGTAGGGACCGGTCGGACCTGTTCCCGTGATGGAACAGCAAACAATGCCTTCGTTGACCTTGCGCAGCGACTCGAAATCGATGCCGAGCTTCTTGGTCACACCGGGACGATAATTGTCCATCACCACGTCGGCTTTTTTCACCAAGCCGTAGAACACTTCTTTTCCTTCCGCAGTTTGCAAATTGAGCGTCACGCTCTTCTTGCCGCGGTTGTAGGCCCAAAAGTTCGGCTGATCACCGCCGAAATCCCAGCCGCGAAACGGATCACCGCCCTTGGGATTTTCGACTTTGATCACTTCCGCGCCCATATCGGCGAGCAACATCGCGCCGTACGGCCCGGAAATAAAATTGCCCAACTCCAAAACTCTGATGCCGTCCAAACAACCTTTCATGCGTTTCTCCTATTTTTTCTTAATCTCGTCCTTACTCGCGCCTCTCGTCTCAGGCCTTCTTTAACACAGATAGACAGCCGACCCCAATTCAGATAATGGACTTTTCATATCTTCCTATTGGCAGGAGCTCAAGATGGCGACCCTTCCACCGGTTACCGACACAATCGCTCGCTTCGTGACCGAAACCAACCTTTCAGCCGTTTCGGCCAAGACGCGCGTCAATGCCACGCTGCATATCCTGGACGTGCTTGGCGTCGCGCTGGCCGGCGTCTCGACCCCGCCGGCGGAACTCGCCGTCGATTACTGCAAGCGTCTCGGCGTTGCTACCGAAGCTTCGATCTGGGGCACCCACGCCAAGGCATCTGTTTCCACTGCGGCCTTTGCCAACGGCCTGTTAGCTCACGCCCTCGATTTCGACGACTGGGATGCGTTTATACATGTTGGCCATCCGACCAGCATGTTGATCGGCGCAGCGCTGCCGCTGGCGGAAAAAATTGGCGCATCGGGCAAGGACCTGCTCAAAGCCTACGTGCTCGGCATCGAAGTGATTTGTAAAATCGCGGCTAATTGTCCCAACGTACAGGACCGCGGCTTTCACAGCACGCCGGTATTTGGCAGCCTCGGCGCTGCCATCGCGTGCGCCAGCCTATTGAAGCTCGATGCGGCAAAACTGAAGGCCGCCCTCGGTATCACCGCTTCGGCCGCCGGCGGTATTCATCGCCAGCAAGGCTCGATGGTCAAGCCGTTTCACGCCGGCAATGCCGCGCGCAACGGTGCCGAAGCCGCGCTGCTCGCCCAAGAAGGCTTCACCGCCGACGCCGCGATTATCGAAGCGCCGCGCGGTTTTTGCGACACCTTTTTCGGTCCGGGCAATTGCGATTATGAAGAAATGATCGCGAACCTTGGCACGCCGTATTTCCTCGAATCGCCTGGTATGGGGCTCAAGTGGCATCCCTGCAGCGCGCCGCAGTTTCTTGCCGCCGACGCGGCGCTGCAGCTGAAGCGCGAACACAATATCCGCTACGACGACATCGCGAAGATGGAAGTCAGTATTCCGCCCATGCGCTATCAGCGCCACTATGCCGCTGAAGTCAAAACCGGTTTGCGCGCCAAGTTCGCGATCAACTACGTCGTCGCCATGTGCTTCCTAGACGGCAAACTGGAACTGGCAACGTTCACGGATGAAAAAGTCAATCAACCGCAAGTTCAGGAAGCCTTTAGCAAAGTTCACGTCATTTGCGATGAAACTATTCCGGAACCCGGCCCGTATTGTCCGGTCACGGTCGAGCTGAAAAACGGCACGCGCCACAGTTTCACTGCGCGCGTCGCCAAAGGTCATCCTGAAAACCCGATGAGCGAAAGCGAAGTCCTGGATAAATTTCGCGGCAATGCCAAGCTGGTTATTGCACCGAAGCAAGCTGAAGCTCTGATTGCTACAGTTAAAAACTTGGAAGCCGTCGACGACGTCAAGAAAATCGTCGAGTTGTTGATCCCTGCGTCATGAGTCCGCCTGTGAGGCAGTAAACCTAATGGCCGAGAATACCGAATTTCCCACCGAACCGGCGCCAGCGCTCGTCACCGCTACTCACCTGGTGTATGCCTTGCACGCCCTGAGTCTTCTAATCGGCGTGCTGACCGCAGCGACGATCATCGGCGCCTTTGTTTTTGGTGTTCCTTCGATCATCGCCGTCGTCATCAACTACCTGAAGAGGGACGAGGCGCGAGGGACTTTCTTAGAGTCACACTTTCGCTGGCAGATTCGGACGTTTTGGTTTGCGCTTCTCTGGTGCGTGATCGGCACGCTGCTGATCGTTACCCTGATAGGGATTCCGCTTGCGTTGGCGGTTTTCTTCGCAGATAGCGTGTGGGTCATCTACCGGATCGTACGCGGCTGGCTCGCGCTGCGAGATCGAAAGCCGATGTATGCGAACGGATGACTATGGATTCAACACCTATGTCGCAAACACGCAGATCGGAGCGCTGATAGTTGTTTCAACCAAAAACTGTCCTGAGACAAGTCGAAGGATGGAAAATCCAAAACTAGTTCCGCAAGGAGTGAAACTTGCACGGCTGATCTTGCGAATCTGGCGCCAATTCCGCGACGTCGGATTTCCCCCATAGGCTGGCCCAAGCAAGGTGTTTACGCCTTGTGCCGGCCCCTCGCTTTTTGTCCCCTTTGCAGTAATTATCTGGCGGTGGATCAGCATAGCCTTCTCTCCAACATAGGGCTCGTATTCGTCATAGCGACTGCCTTCGCGTTCCTTGCCAAGTTTTTTAAGCAACCTTTGATTCTTGCCTATCTGGTTGCGGGCGTGGTGATCGGTCCAGAGATTGGTTTCGCCTGGATACAAGACGAGCAAACCATAGAGCTGATTTCCGAGATCGGCCTGATTCTGCTCTTATTCATTATCGGCTTAGAGATCGACCTGAAAAAGCTTCTCAGCGCCGGTCGGACCGTGCTCGTCACCGGCATCGCGCAATTTCTACTCTGCGTCGGGCTGGGCATCGGCCTGGCGCTTCTGATGGGATTCACGCCGGCCCGCGGCAATTTCGACTGGCTTTATCTGGCCATAACGCTGGCGCTGAGCAGCACGTTGATCGTCGTGAAATTGCTCTATGACAAATTCGAGCTCACCACCCTGCCCGGCCGGATCACGCTCGGCGTCCTCGTGTGTCAGGATATCTGGGCCATCGTTTTTCTCGCGCTGCAACCGAACCTCCACGAGCCCCATCTCGGCACTCTGCTGGAGTCTTTCGTCAAAGGCGCCGGGCTGGTGCTCATGACATTGGCTTTGGGCCGATACGTGCTGCCGCGTTTTTTTTCTTTCGCCGCCAAGGTCCCGGAACTCATGTTGATAGCCGCTCTCGCCTGGTGTTTTTTGGTGAGCGGCGCAGCCGATTGGTTGGGGCTTTCCCGTGAGATGGGCGCCCTCGTGGCAGGCGTCAGCATGTCTACCTTTCCGTACAACATCGACGTCATCGCCAAAGTGATCAATATCCGGGATTTTTTCGTCACCCTGTTTTTCGTCGCGCTCGGAATGAAGATTCCTCAGCCGACGATAACGATCGTCACCGCCGCCATCGGTATGTCGCTCTTTGTTTTGGCCAGCCGTTTGCTCACGATTTTCCCGGTGCTCTACTGGCTCGGCAACGGCGTACGAGCAAGCCTGATACCTGCTATCAATCTCGCGCAGATGAGCGAATTCTCACTGGTCATCACGTCATTGGGATTGGCGCTAAACCACATCAGTTCCGAGTTGGTGGCGACGCTCACTTTTGTCTTTGCCATCACTTCGACCCTGTCGACCTATCTCATCGCTTACAATCACGAGATCCAACGCCGGCTCGCCCCACTGTTGTCGAAGGTCGGTTTTACCAGCGGCACGGACAACGACGACGTCACCGAAGCGGCGGAAACGAAGAATTCAATCGTGTTTCTTGGTTGCTTCCGCGAGGCCAGCTCCATTCTTCACGAGCTGGAGTCATACGCAAAAGAGATGAAGGACGACGGCATCCTCGCTCAGATCCTGGTGATCGATTTCAATCCTCAAGTGCTGCAAGAGCTCAAGCGGCGCGGCATCAAATGTCTTTACGGCGACGTCGCCCACATGGACACTCTGCACCACGCTCATATCCATTCGGCACGGATCGTCGCGTGCACGATCTCGGATAATATCCTGCGCGGAACTACCAATCTGCGGCTGCTGCTGCAGGCGCGCCGCCTTTGTCCGCATGCGCGGGTCATTACGGCGGCCGACGGTATTTCATCGGCCATCGATCTCTACGAGCAGAACGCCGATTTTGTTTACATCGCGCGTCTCCATTCGGCGTCTTATATGGCCGAGCTCATCACGCGCGCCGTCCGGGACAGCGACGGATTCAAGATCTATCGCGAGGAAGAGCTCCGGCTCTTGAAACAAAGGGTGGAAGTTCTCCAGTAACGAAAAACTGTGAGAAGCAGCGACAACCGAACCAATGAGAAACGGAACGCGGCTCGGTTTGGAGACTTGCACCATCTCGACAACCCGTCTTCGTCAGCGTAGAAATCTCACCATGCCAACCTCACTAACTCCATTGACAGCTACTTTCCTCTCGACGCTTTTCGTCGTCAATCTACTGACAGTTACACTGGTTTTTTCCTGGTTCGACAAAGGCCATCGCATCGTCGGCTTGATCGCCCAAGCGAATCTCTCCGCCGAAGCGCGCAAGGAAATCGAAAGGATCCTTCCCGGAAGCATGACGTTGGCGGAGGCAGCCATTTGGCCGGATCATGAGGGACGAAGCATACGAGATTTCGATCCCCTCCACTACGTCACTATTCCTGCGACTGCCAGCGGCTACGATCAAGCGCGCGACTGCCCGGAGCGAAACTGCATGGTCGAAGCTCTCAAATGGTTTTCAACGGTCGTCGCCGATAAGAACGCACCGATCATGACGAGGAGACTCGCACTTCACTACGTCGCCCACCTGGTCGGCGACATGCACCAGCCGCTTCATGCCGGTCAAGCCAAGGATTCAGGCGGGACCGGTATTAGTGTGTCTTACAAAGGTGCGACAACGAATCTTCACTTTT
>JBEVIO010000476.1:0-5488 GCA_040510635.1 Binatia bacterium
ATTTAATAGAGTGTCCTGAGATCGCTTGCCCGTTCGTCGTAAGGTTGTAGGCTAACAAAAACCATTACTCGATAAGGAGATACATATGAGCGCACCGGCAAAATCAGAATACATCTTGCTATTCCGTGGCACGGATTGGCACAAGGGCCTTTCCCCGGAAGAGATTCAGGAGGTTGTGAAACAAATGTACGCCTGGCTTGACCGCTTGACCGCAGAGGGCAAGGCCAAAGTCGGCAAACCCCTCTTCCCTGAGGGCAAAGTTGTTTCACAAAAAAAGGGCCGCTCGGTGGCCGATGGTCCGTTTGCCGAATCCAAAGAAGCGATTGGCGGCTTTTTCTTGCTGGAAGTCAGCAGCTTGGACGAAGCGGCGGAGATCGCCAAGGACTTTCCCGGCCTGAACTACGGCGCGTCGGTGGAAGTACGACCAGTCGCTCCTGAATGTCCGCTAGCGCTGAGCCCGAGCAACACGCAACCGGCGCGGGCAAGCGCATAAGGTCTGAAGCGAGCATACGAGCAAGAATAAAATAGGAACAAATTCTAACATCGTCTACAAACGCTTTCGCGAAACCGATCTTCGACAATGACGATTTCTGAAACCACGGCTCCGGTTGCGCCACCTGGGGAAGTTACTCAGGTGGTGGAGCATTTTTTCCGTCACGAGGCGGGAAAGATAATCTCGACCTTGACGCGGATTTTCGGAATCGAGCACCTGAACCGTGCCGAGGACGTGGTGCAAGAAACGTTGGCGCGGGCGTTACAGACTTGGCCCTACTACGGCATCCCGAGAAATCCTTCCGCTTGGATCACCCAGGTGGCAAAAAATCTGGCCCTCGATCTCATCCGGCGCGATAGAGTTTTCCGCAACAAGGAAGCCGAAATCGCCCACTTAATGGAGCAAGTCTCCGAAGAGGCCACCGACGAAGTCTCCACGACTGCCGAAAATCAAATCAAAGACGACCGCTTGCGCATGATGTTTACGTGTTGCCATTCGCTCATTCCGCAGGAGATGCAGGTCGCGCTCGCGCTCAAAACCCTTTGCGGTTTTAGTCCCGGAGAAATCGCGCGGGCGTTTCTCACCTCTGAAGCGGCGATCGCCAAGCGGTTGACACGGGCGAAGCAAAAAATCCGTGACGCGCGCATTGCTTTCGAAATTCCTACCGGGGAAGAACTGACCCGGCGCTTGGACGGCGTCCTGCAAACGCTTTACCTACTTTTCAACGAAGGTTACAAAGCTTCAGGCGGCGAGCATTTGATCCGAGCCGAACTTTGTCATGAAGCGATACGGCTGACAGCGTTGGTGGCCGAACACCCCGCGGGTAATCAACCGCGTTCGCACGCGCTCCTAGCGCTGATGCTCTTGAACGGCGCGCGCCTGCCGGCGCGAGTGGACGCCGAAGGAAACATTCTTCGCCTCGAGGAACAGAACCGCTCACAATGGGACCAGTCGTTGATCGCGCGCGGCTTCTATCACCTGTTGCAATCTACCGCCGGCGACGAAGCCAGCGAGTATCATCTTCAAGCCGCCATCACCGCCTGCCACTGCGCGGCGCAGGATTACGAATCCACGGACTGGCCGCGCATCCTGGGGCTCTACGATCGCTTGATCGAGATCGACGATTCCCCCGTGGTGGCGCTCAATCGCGCCGTGGCCGTGGCCGCCGTTCACGGTCCGCGAACCGGCATCGAAGCGATCGAAGCGATCCATAAGCGCGACCAGTTGAGCTCTTATTATCTGCTCTACGCGACTCTCGGTGAGTTCGAAACGCGTCTGGACAATCGCGAGGCTGCGGCCAATTATTTTCGTCAAGCCCTGGAGCTGGTCACGATCGAGTCGGAACAAACGTTTCTAACAAAAAAACTCCGGGAATTGGAAAATTGCCAGAAAATCGGCCGAACCCAGGCGGCACGCTAGATTCACGAGAGAATGTTGTGTTGCCTGAACGAATATCGACCTTGGTGCGAGATTCCTCATAGATCACCGCGTTTCTTGAAATAGAAATACAGCCCAAGCGAAATCGCCGCCATGACACCGAGAACGACGAAATAGCCGTAGCGCCACTCCAACTCGGGCATGAATTTGAAGTTCATGCCGTAGATGCCGGCGATCGCGGTAATCATGACGAAGATCGTGCCGTAGGCGGTGAGCCGTTTCATCGTCGCGTTCAGCTGATTCGAAGTAGAAGCCAAATGGATCTCGAGCACGCTCGAAAGAATGTCCCGCAGGCTGTCGAGCTCTTCGGCGATCCGAATCAAGTGATCGTAGACGTCGCGGAAATAGACCAGATTTTCCGGCCGAACGAATGGAAAATCATGGCGTGTGAGCTGATTGAGAACCTCTCGTTGTGGCGTGACTGCGCGCCGGATGTGAACGATCGAGCGCTTTAACGACAAAAGCCTGTTCATATCGCCGGGGTGCGCTCGCAGGAGCAGCCGGTCTTCGAGCGACTCGATCTTGTCTTCGACGTCGTCCATGACGGGAAAATAACTATCAACCACCAGATCCACCAACGTGTAAAGAAGAAAGTCCGCGCCGCGCGCGAGCGCAGCCGGGATTCTTTCATGTAACTGGGAATTGTTGATCAGGCCCGGCAAGGGACCGTAGTGGACGGACACGATCCAGCCGCGTCCGAGCAGGAGATCGAGCTCCGAAGGTTCGATCTCCCACTTAGCCTCGCGTCGCAGCGGGTGGATCGCCAAATAGACGTAATTTTCGAAAGGCTCTATTTTGGGTCGCTGGTTTTGGTTGACGATGTCCTCGATCGTCAGATGATGGATCGCGAAATTTTCTTTTAGAAAATGCAGTTCCTCTTCGGTGGGCGTGTCGAAGTGAAGCCACAAATTGGCATCGCGGTGCGACAGAAGATCGGTTGCCGCCTCGCGACTGATTTCCTCAAGGCGGTCTCCCCTCGAGCTCCGGATGATGAGCATGTCTCGCTCCCTTTTCCCAGGATTGCTCGATCATACCTAAACGCCCGGACCTTGCTAGAGCGTCGGGAATTATTGGGACAACTCGGAATCTATTTCCAGCTCGCCGATTTCCCGTAGCGGCTTGTTTGGGCTGGCGCCGCTGATGATGAGCGCGACCTTGGTCGCGAGTTGCGCCGGAAGGGAAAGTGAAGCGCCGTAAGGCCGGTCATTGTGGGTGACGGATAAAGTAAGCACGCCGGGCTGGTTTACTTCAACCGAGGCGCTCACGTCCGCGGCATCTAGGGCATTTTCCGGCGCAAGAGTCTGCGCCTCAGATCTCCACTCCTGAGGCGGCCAATTCTCCAGGGCTTTGATTTTCACCAACCTCTGTTTATCTTTTTGGACCTCGATCTATGTCTATTTCGCCTTGTGGCCAAGAATCTCCGCTTTCGAGATCATCCAGCGACCACGCTGCTTCTTGTGGCGGAAGATGAAAGGTCCTTCGGGCGCTTGATCAAAGCCAAGGATCTTCACTCCGCTTAACCGATACTTTCCGGTGACAACCGCGGTATCGTTATTCAGCAGGGAAACATCTTCCACGGCATAGCTCAATTGAGAGTCTTTCAACTTGCCGCGCCATTCGGCGAGAACGCGCTGCCTGATTTCTGAACGGGACCGAGTCACAGAGCCCGTCGGCAACACCAAAATTGCATCGGGAAGAAAAAGTTCGGCGATGCGATCCGCATCATTCTTATTCCAGGCAGATTTCAGGCTTTCGACAATCGTCGAAAGCGATTCATCATTGTCGGGATTTTTCCGGACAGGTTCGGCGCCCGTAATGGTATTTGCCGACAGCATGGCTGCAAGAAAAACAATGCCCCCTACCGTAGGCCGTCGGACTAGAGCCCTCAATAGCTTTCGAATCATGATGATGATGCGGGTGAGCAATTCGAATGCCACACCCGACTCACATCGCAGCGTTTGGTCTATCCTTTGCTCTCTCATTACGCTGAGGAACAAAAAATATGATCAAAGCAGTCGTATTCGATGTCGATGGAACGATTGTCGATTCGGTGGATCTACACGCCGAAGCATGGCAAGAAGCGTTCAAGAAATTCGGCAAAGAAGTCGACCTGCAGGCACTACGCAGACAGATCGGCAAAGGCGCCGATCAGTTGCTGCCGGTTTTTTTCTCCAAGCGCGAGCTCGACGAGTTCGGCGCGATATTGGACAGGTATCGTGGCGCGCTTTTTAAAAAAAACTATATGCCGCGAGTCGAAGCATTCCCAAAAGTGCGCGAGCTTTTCGAGCGGATCCGACAGGGCGGCAAGCGCATCGCGCTCGCGTCTTCGGCTAAAGAAGATGAGCTCGCTAGTTACAAGAAAATCGCACGGATCGATGATCTGGTCGATGCTGAAACCTCGTCCGATGATGCCGAGCGATCGAAACCCCATGCGGATATCTTTGAAGCAGCGCTGGAGAAGTTGGCTGGAATAGCAGCGAAAGAAGTCCTCGTCGTCGGCGACACGCCTTACGATGTCGAGGCGGCGGCCAAGGTAAATCTAACCACCGTCGGTTTACTCTGCGGCGGCTGGCAGGAAACAGAATTGCGCCAGGCGGGTTGTGTCGTTGTGTACCGCGATCCCGCCGATTTACTCGACCACTACGCCGAATCGCCATTAAGTTAGACAGAGAATTTTAATCTTCAGGTTATCCGACATGTTCTTGCACCACCCATCTGTCGCGGATGTGGGACGTGCTTTTTAGCCGGCAAAAATCGATAGCCAGAATTTTCCATGAGTTGCGATGTACCCGCGGCGCTCAACTTCTTGGCATGCCGGTTGCGCTCTGTTCAACTGGTTTGATCTAATTTTTAATGATCCTCGGCGGGGAGAAATAAGATGATAGCAAACAAGTTTACACTGTGCGCATTTTGGGCCGCCGTTTTGATTTTTTCGATTCTATCGTGGCTGAAGGCCGATTCGATGGGCGCGGAAAAACTTCCCTTGGACAAAATTCAATTGCCGCCCGGCTTCGAGATTAGCTTGTACGCCGAAGTACCTGGTGCTCGATCCATGAGTCTTAGTCCAAGCGGCACGCTATTCATCGGCACTCAGAAAGCAGGCAAGGTATACGCGATTCAAACGCGCGGCGGCGAGCAGAACAAAAAACCGATGGTGCTCGCCCAGGGACTCAATACGCCCAACGGTGTGGCATTCAGAGATGGCGCGCTTTATGTCGCGGAAATCAGTCGAGTGCTGCGCTACGATGGCATCGAATCTCGACTGAACGATGTCCCCAAACCTGTCGTGGTTAACAATAGTTTTCCTACCGATCGGCAACACGGCTGGAAGTTCATCGCTTTCGGTCCGGACGAGCGGCTTTATATACCGGTCGGCGCGCCGTGCAATATTTGCGAGCCCGATCCGGATCGCTACGCGCTAATAAACCGCATAAAAGCCGACGGCAGCGGTGTCGAAGTGTTTGCCCGCGGCATTCGCAATACGGTCGGTTTTGATTGGCATCCACAAACCAAGGAGCTTTGGTTCACCGACAACGGACGGGATCGGCAGGGAGACGA
>JBEVIO010000477.1:0-3289 GCA_040510635.1 Binatia bacterium
GCCATGCCTTTTCACAAAGCGACGCGCGGCACGGCGCATTTGTTTTTGATCAATCCCGTGCGCCGTCGGATCGATGAACGGGACGGGAAAATCGCCGATTGGCTCTCCAGCCATCCGCCGATCGAACGCCGCATTCTGTTATTGTATCGAATGGCCGGCATGCCTCAGCCATTGGTTCGAGGTCGGAAAGTTCAAGTGCTTCGATAGAGCAAATTTGCGCATGCTGCGTTGTCCCCCAATGCGATTGTGAGATGGCCGAGGTGATGGCGCGGGCCAATCCAGCACGCTCATTCAGCTCGATCAGTGCGGCAAGTGCGGCGGCGTCTGGTGCGATAAGTGGGAACTGTTTCCGGTCGATGCCGACGAAGCCGATCGGCTCGATCCATTAAATGAAAATCTCTTACGCGAAGCGTTGCTGCTGCCGCAAAGACACTCTATTGCCCGCGCTGCGGCGAACGCGCTGCAGATATTTGCCGATCCGATTCTACCGAAAGAAATTCAACTCCAGCGCTGCCGTCACTGCGACGGCATATGGCTCAATCGCGGCCAGTTCCATCGCTACAAGGATTATCAAAGAGGCACACGCGCCGTGAAGATGAGCGCAGAAAAAGTCGTTGCAAAATTACCCGAGGTCTACGCCAATCCCAAATCTTGGGTGGTGACCGGCACGAAAGGAATTTATGCCTATCCGCGCGGCGACGAAGATGACAGCGCCGTTCTCGTCGCCAAGAGCTTCGGCAGCGCCGCCAAGCTTGTGCTGCAAAGTCTGGTACGAATGATTCTAGGGATTTGATCTGGAGCGATTTTACACCAGCGCGATAAGGTCGATCTCGACCAGGGCGCCGCGCGGCAAATCCGCCACCGCGACCGTGGAGCGAGCCGGCTTCGCCTGGCCGAGATATTCTCCATAGACTTCGTTCATCGCGGCGAAATCGCCGATATTTTTCAAAAACACCGTGGCTTTGACGACGCGCTCGAGGGAGGTGCCGGCGGCTTCGACGACGCCTTTGAGATTCTCCATCACCCGGCGCGTTTGAATCGTGATGCCACCCTCAACGAGATCGCCGGTTTTTGGATCGAGCGGGATTTGGCCGGAAGCGTAAACGAATTCGCCGACCTTGATCGCTTGTTCGTAGGGCCCGATGGCCTTGGGCGCATTGGCGGTGCTGATGATTTCTTTGTTCATCGTGTGCTTCTCCTTTAGAGCTGCTAGATCTGCCGGGGAAATCTATATCAAGACTTTGCCAAGGCGCAACGAGGTCGCGCTCGTGCTTGCGCCGAGCGCGCCGGATATGCTTGATTGGATCAGACGGACGATGAAGCTGATTACGGCTCATAAAATACTTATCAGCAGCGCGGCGGTCTTTTTCTGCTTTTTCGCCGGGTGGGAGTTTCGCAACTATTCCACGAGTGGCGAAATTTGGGCCGTCGCGCGATCGGCTTTGTATCTGGCCGTTGCGATCGGCTTTGCCGTTTACCTCAAAAATTTGCGGCATTTATACAAATTAAAATAATTTATGGAATCAGCCCCTTTTTTGGTCGAAGTTTCTGAAGAGCAGATTCGCCGCGAGCGGCAAAAGGCGCGCGAGTTGCGCGCCAGCCCGTGGTGGCAGCGCAAACGTGGGACGGGAGTTTGCCATCACTGCGGCGAACGATTCCCGCCCAACGAGCTGACCATGGACCATCTGGTGCCGGTCATTCGGGGCGGCAAGTCCACCAAGGGCAATCTCGTCGCCAGCTGTAAAAAATGCAATTCCGAACGCAAACACCGCTTACCATTCGAACGGGACGGAGAATAAGATTGCATTTGCCAGAGCGCTCGCGGTTCAATAACATGGCTCCGCCGGAGGATAAGAACAATGGCCGTTGAAACATTTTTGCTGCGCACGATGTCCGATACGGTGGAAACCGATATTCAGCGCGTGCACGTGATCGCCAACGAAATCTTGCCCCGCTACGGCATCGCGCCGTTGACATTCGAGGAGTTGAGAAAAGTGGCCGACGGTCCTTTCGATCTATTTCTCATTCCGCTGATCTTCGCCCAGGAGTACGAGAAGGATCACACTTTGCCGTTCAACGAGGCCAAGCGCGTCGAGATCCGCCGCCAAGCGCTCGAGATCGCCCAAAGGCATGGTTACGACGTCAACCCGCCGGAGTTTATTGACGGCATCGAGGAGTCGTTAAAAGAAAGCAAAGAAGCCGGCTTGCGCAATATTCTGATGACCACCGGTGGCAGGCGCTATAAACATCAGGCGATGGAGAAGGCCGGCATCGGCGAATACTTTGACGAGATCGTCGATCGCGACGAGACCTACTACGCCAAGGAGCAGGGGCTCTATTATCTATATCGCAAGCATAAACCGGCGCAGATGCGTCTTATCCTGCTCACGGGCACCGCCAGCTATCTTCGAGCGGGTAACAATGCGCACGGTTGCAAAGTCGGCGACAGCTATCTCGAAGTGGTTCCGATCGCGCTCTCGACCGAGCATTCGTACAACGACGAACAAACATTGACCGCGGCGCAGCCGCGCGGCCTGATTCACGGCTACGATGAATTGTTGCTGGCTTTGAAAAGGCTCTCACCTTTCGCTTGATCGCCATGACGGATTTGCGCGCCATCCGGCGCGAACACCGAAGAGACTCACACAACGATTTTTCAAGGATCGAGGTTTCTGCCTTCGTTAGATTCGGCAGGACGATGAAGCGGTTTTAAAATGGACGTCGGACGCTCTTTTCTTAACGAGCGAGTAATCGTAAAGGTCGGCGACATCACCAAAGAAAGCGTCGGCGCCATTGTCAATGCGGCTAATGGCACGCTCATGGGCGGCGGAGGCGTCGATGGAGCGATCCATCGCGCCGGCGGCCCGGAGATCTTGGCGGCGTGCAAAGAAATTCGCCGCGAGCGGTTTCCTGACGGCTTGCCGACCGGCCAAGCCGTTATTACCACCGCAGGAAAAATGCCAGCCAAGCATGTGATTCATACCGTCGGTCCGGTGTATGGCCGTGGCGGTCAAGACAAGGCGGAACTGCTCGCCGCGTGCTACTCGAACTCTTTGAGTCTCGTGGTGCAAAACTGTCTTCAAACCGTAGCCTTCCCGGCGATCTCGACCGGCGTTTACGGTTATCCGATCAGCGAAGCGGCCGTCGTGGCGTCGCGAGCGATCGAGCAATTTCTGCTCGACGACAAGGCACTCAAGGAAGTCCGGCTGGTGTTTTTTGGCAGTGACGATGCCGAAGTGTTCTTGAACCACAATGTGTTTAGCAGATAGAGATAGGCGACAGGCGAGAG
>JBEVIO010000478.1:0-4254 GCA_040510635.1 Binatia bacterium
TCCCGGGTTGTTATCTGCATCGCAGCGCGCTCAACGACGTGGCGCGGACGGAAAATCTTACTTTCGTTTGCACAGATGAGCAGGAGGAAGCGGGCCCCAACAATAATTGGATGGCGCCGGCCGAGTCTTACGATAAGCTTTCGAAAATTTACGCCGGCTCGATGCGCGGCCGGACGCTCTATGTAATTCCGTTTCTCATGGGGCCCGCGGGTTCGCGCTTCAGCAAGGTCGGCGTCCAAGTCACGGACAGCGTCTATGTTGTGCTCAACATGCGCTTAATGACGCGCATGGGCAAGATTGCTCTCGATCACCTCGGCAACTCCGACGACTTCACCCGCTGCCTTCATTCCAAAGCCGACCTCGATATCGAACGGCGCTTCATTTGTCACTACCCGCAAGACAACACGATCTGGAGCGTCGGTTCAGGCTATGGCGGGAATGCGTTGCTAGCGAAAAAATGTCTCGCGCTCCGCATCGCCAGCAAGCTCGGTCAAAAGGAAGGCTGGCTCGCCGAGCATATGCTCATCGTCGGCGTTGAAAGCCCGGATGGCGAGATCACGTACATCTGCGGCGCTTTTCCTAGCGCTTGCGGCAAGACCAATATGGCCATGCTGGTGCCGCCCGCGAGCATGAAGGGTTGGAAGATCCACACGATCGGCGACGATATCTCCTGGCTGCGCGTCGGGGCGGATGGCCGGCTCTGGGCGATTAACCCGGAAGCGGGCTTTTTTGGCGTGGCCCCGGGAACCGGCTCGAACACCAACTCTAACGGCTTTAAAATGGTGAAAAGAGATACGATTTTCACCAACGTCGCGCTGCGCGATGACGGCACGGTCTGGTGGGAAGGCCATGATGATCCTGTTCCTGACAACGCGCAAGATTGGCGCGGCAAGCCATGGGACCCGGAAGGGGGCTATCCTGCGGCGCACCCCAACGCGCGTTTCACGGTCTCGATAAAACAGAGCCCAACGTATTCACCAGAATGGGAAAAACCTGAAGGCGTGCCGATCAGCGCCATGCTCTTCGGCGCGCGCCGGCAGAAACTGGTCCCGCTGGTCTATCAATCGTTCAATTGGCAACATGGCACATTCCTGGGTGCTACACTGGCCTCTGAAACCACCGCAGCAGCTACCGGTGCGGTGGGCGTCGTGCGGCGCGATCCGATGGCGATGCTGCCGTTCTGTGGCTACAACATGGGCGACTACTGGGGCCATTGGCTATCGATGGGCAAGCAAGTGACCAATCCGCCGAAAATTTTCCGCATCAATTGGTTCCAGCGCAACGAACGCGGCCGATTTCTCTGGCCG
Organism: Binatia bacterium; assembly: GCA_040510635.1. Taxonomy (GTDB): domain Bacteria; phylum Desulfobacterota; class Binatia; order UBA9968; family UBA9968; genus DP-20. The sequence goes on from JBEVIO010000478.1 coordinate 1,308, forward strand.
GGATTCGGCGAGAACCTGCGGGTGCTGCGTTGGGTCATTGAGCGCTCGAAGGGCGGCGGCCAGGCCAATGAGACGCCGATCGGATACGTGCCGCAGGCAACGAGCTTGATCGGCGAAGGCCTCGACGTATCCAAGTCCGATGTCGATCAGCTCCTCAGCGTCGACCGCCAGGGCTGGAAAAATAATCTCAAGAGCCAAAGCGATTTTTTCGATACTTTCGGCGACCATTTGCCGGCGGCTCTAAGGGAAGAGCACGCTTCGCTGGTCAACCGGCTCAAAGGTTGAATCAGGGAGATATTTATGGCGCGTGGACATCACGACGTTGGCGGTCTTCCGGGTGCGGGGCCGATCGATCAAGGCCAGCACGACCTTTCCGACTGGGAGATTCTCGCCGATGCCGTCAATCAGGCGCTCGGCGCCAAAGGCATCAAGCGCACCGACGAAATGCGCCGCGCACGCGAACAAATGGACTCCGCCGCTTATCGCGATATGACTTATTACGAGCGTTGGATCGCCAGCATCGAAGCCATCCTGATCGAAAAGAAAATTCTTACCGAGGACGAAATCAATCGAAAGCTGGCGCAATTCGAAACCAAGTGGGGCGAGCCGTGACCGCAGCGGTCGACAAATTCAAGCCGGGTGATCGAGTCAAGGTAAAATTTGAAGACCGTCCCGGCCACATCCGAACGCCCTGGTATATTCGCGGCAAGACGGGTTGGGTGGAGCGTGTTTACGGGGAATTCTTAAATCCCGAATCGCTGGCCTTTGGCCGTGATGGCCTGCCCAAAAAAACCCTTTATCTGATCGCCTTCAATCAGGTCGATGTATGGGGCGAATCGGCAAAAACACAGGATAAGGTCTTGGTCGATATCTACGAGCATTGGCTCGAACCGGTCGCATGAGGAGATTTCATCGTGAGTGATTTAACCGGCGACGCCCATGGTCATGAGCACCCGAAACACGAGTTGAGTGACCATGCCAAGCGCATCTATGCGATTCGGGATCTGCTGATCGAAAAAGGTGTGATCACTGAGAAGGACATTCAATGCCAGATCGACTATCAGGAAGCGCGCTCGCCGGCCAACGGCGCCAAGCTCATCGCCCGCGCGTGGGTCGATCCGGTTTTCAAGGCGCGCTTCATTGCCGATCCTAAAGCCGCCTGTGCGGAACTCGGCATCGATGCCACGGCGATCAACGAATTCGTCGTTCTCGAAAACACTGAGAAGGTGCGCCACATGGTGGTTTGCACTTTATGCTCCTGTTATCCCCGGCCGATATTGGGCAGGCCGCCGGACTGGTACAAAAGCTTCAACTACCGGCAACGCGCAGTGGTCGATCCGCGCGGGGTGATGCGTGAGTTTGGCTTCGACCCGCCGGACAACGTCGAAGTGCGCGTGCATGACAGCACAGCGGACATCCGTTATCTGGTTTTGCCGCTCCGTCCCAAAGGCACGCAGGGTTGGAGCGAAGACGACCTTGCCAAACTGGTCACCCGGGACAGTATGATCGGGGTCATGAACGCCCTGAGTTCGCTTCCTGAATAGCTCCCTTGTTTCCGCCGAATTCTTCTCAGCGCTAAAATCGTGAAAAACGGCGAGCGCCGCTGGGTTACAGCCTTGGGCCGCTGCCTTTTTTTGTTGATTTTTTTGGCTACTGTTCGTACCATTTGCGATACGGCTGGGTCAAAAACATTAGAAATGATTTTAGATCCCTCGCGCGTCAATTGAGGAAGTCTCTGTAATGATTCGCCTTAAATATGCGACGACTCTGCGTTGTATTGCTCAGGATCTTGAGCTGCGCGGGCTAAAAACATTCGATATTCGCCCGAATGAACATGAATATGTCGTGGATTGCGGCTACCAGGAGCCGCCGGCTCCGACTCCGATGACGATTCATTATACGCTCAAAGATCTCGACGAGCTCGAACAAGTGGGCGCAACCAAGCGCGGCACGGCCGCGCCGGCCAAAGAGTTTCTCAATCAAGTACAAATTTTTCGCAGCATTGGTGGCTATCTCGACAAAAATGAGGCCAAGCTGATTCGCATCACGAACAACGCCGCTACGGGCAAAGACTCGATATTCAAAGTCGAATATATCACTCGTGAGGGTGAAGCAATGATCGACGACCGAGTGGGATCGGCGCTCTACGACATGTGTGTGTCGATGTACAAGCAACGAGGAAAATTGACCGGCACCGGTGGTCGGCGATCACGTTGGCGCGGCTAGATGTCGACGATTTTCGACAAAGGATAAACGGCTCGGCAGGAAGCCTTCTTCTGCCCGGCGGCCTTAAAACTTGGACACAACGCCTGATTACTATTCGTTACTCGGTCTAAAACGCGGGGCAAGCGCGGAGGAAGTTAAGCGGGCTTACCGCAAGGCGGTGTTTCGTTACCACCCGGACCGCAATCCCGGCGACGACGAAGCCGCCGGTAAATTTAAACAGGTCTTGGACGCCTACGAGGTCTTATCGGATAACAAGAAGCGGGCTACCTACGATGAAGTCACGCATACCGGTGAAGCCGAGGAAGAGGAAGTCGCAGAAGAAGAGCAAACCGAGCCGAACGAAGCAAAGTCCGGCGATGGCCAAGCCCACGGCTTTCACTTCACGCAAGATTTCAAGCAAAAAATCGAGCCGGAGCCAAAATGTCCTTCCTGTGCCGCTGTGGGAACCGATCATATCATCTCGCGCAAGGGTGGCTCGGCCTCGGCGCGCGGCAAGCAATTTGTCCTGGCGCCTTTTAGCGTAATTTTCTGCAACGCCTGTGGCCACGTCTATGGCGTGACGCCAAGCGCTTCCTGATTCATCGCACACTTGCCACTCGGCATTTTTTCGGAAAGACGCGGGCGCTCTCCAGCTTGCTTGCGCAGATCGCGTTCACGCCAACGAACCCATACTCGGCATAAATAGGACCCGGTATGAAACGGCTCGGTGAAATTTTAGCTG
>JBEVIO010000479.1:0-3901 GCA_040510635.1 Binatia bacterium
AGCCGCGCGGATTTTTAATCCAATGGTAAAGCCACTGCGCGCCGACTTTAGTTGAAATATCTTTTAAGTTCGGCACTAGGTCCTTGGATTTGCCGAGCGGAGTGGTAAATTGGCCGTCGGCAAAACCATGGCATCCTTTGCAGCCGATGGTTTCAACCAGTTTTTGGCCTTTGGCAGCGGCGTTCGCGTCGCCCTGGCGCAATCCTGCGGGAGCAGGGTGCTCTTGCGTCCACTTATCGCCTTCCGCCTTGGACTGGGACCAAATGTAGGAAGCGATCGCGATGGCGTCGTCCTCTTTGAGATCAAAGTTCGGCATGCGCGTGCGCGGACGAAATTTATGCGGATTCTCGATCCAGCGCACCATCCAGCTCGGATCGACCTTCGCGCTGATTTTCAATAGACTGGGCGCGATTTTTGGAATATTCTCGTAGCCTTTAACTAAATGGCAACCGGTGCAGCCGACTTCCTCGAAAAGCCTCTGACCTTCCACCAGCAGTGGCGCGTCGTCTGCGAATTTCTGCACATCCAGATGACATGAAGTGCAGCTCGATTGCGCCTTAGCACCGCGCAGCAGCGGAAATTCCCACAGATGAACTTCACCGTGGGCTTGATTGACGCTATTGACGGCCACGCCCTGGCCGTCGTGGCAACTGGTGCAACCAAACTTATCCGGCGGATGAGCATTATCGGCCAATAGCACTTCGCGCCGCGGGTGGCTCTTAAAAGGGTGGGCTTCCTTTTCGAAACCGGGTCGATTGATCGCCATGTGGCAAGTTTGGCAGCGATCGACGCGCGCCACCGGCTGATCGAAACGGTTACGGTCAAACTCTTCGAGAGACACCTGTTGAATCTTGGGAATCTTGTAGGGCCGCAGCGGGCCGAGCTGGAAGGTGTCGTTTTCCATCACCCGGACCCATTTGTCCCGTTCGGTGCTGATTTTGGTGAGTTCGTCTTCGATCTCCTTGGCGCCCAACTGGATCTTTTTTATTTCTTCTTTTAGCTGGTTGCGTCGGTCGCGCGCGGGATCCAGCTCCTTATCCAACTGGGTTCTTCTTTTTTCGAGCTCGCCGATAAGTTCCACGTAAGGTTTGGGATCCCGTTTTTGTTGGACCGCGTGATCGTGCTCATACCAGGCTTCTTCGAGCTCGCTTTTGACATCTTTAACTTTTTGATCGGCTTCTTGGAACTTGACGGTCGCTCGGGCCTCCTCGCTTTGCAGCGCCTTCAATTTCTTGCCGAGCTCGCCGCCCGCCAGACTCGCCTGATACGCCGCGAGCTTTTTCGAGAGCTCTTGATACTTGGCGTCCTCCTTAAGCTTCTTGTCCTCTTCATCGTAGGCCGCTTGAGCCTTGCTGTAATCGAGACGGTAGAAGTGTGCCTGCACAGCCTTCCACGGACGACGGGTAAAGTTGTCATCCCAATACGCCCATAAAGACAACGCCACCAAAAGAGCGATGCCGATTACAAAGACGCTGCCATAGGATTTTTTCTCTTCTTTTAGATCGACCCCTCGCTCCGCCATCCCGACTCCCTTATGCTACCTTGCGTTCGAGCACGCGTCCCAAGGAAAACACCCCGAGACCGATTAACGACAGCACGATTTCTTCAGCCATTGAAGAATTTCTCATGACCCCAACGAACAGGGCATAGCCCATATCGGCGAGGCCCAAAGCCTGGAGAATCTTCGCCACGTAAAACATTTAGATATTGATCCAAGGCGTGACTAGCACATATTTGACGTTGAACAGCAGCCGCAAGGCCATCTTCGCGGGGAGCGAAAGCATGAGGGCAACGAGCGCCGCGGTGATCGAAAAACGAACCATGCCCCAGCGCTCGATAAACTCTTTGCCTTTGACCTTCAAAACAAAAAAGTAGAACAGAGCGATCGTTGCGACGAAATAGCCGCCGATCACGACGAGGCTGAACACCGCCGACCACCAATAATCTCGAAAGCCGACCAGGTACGGCAGATCGACGTTGGTCAGAGCGACGACTTTGTGCAGATCCCATTTCTGCCACGGCCAAAAAAGATTCCAGCCCGGACCGCGGAAAAAAGTTCCGATTATGATCATGGTAATCCACAAGATGTGAAAACCGAAAAAAAAGGTCAGGATCTCCCACTTTCGATCTTTGAAACAGTAGTAGCCGTTGCCCTTCGGATTTATGTCGATATAGGGAATGACCATCAAGCCGACGATAATCAGGCTCGGCAAAACGACGCCGGCATTCCACGGATCGAAGTAAACCAACATCTCCTGGAGCCCAAGAAAGTACCACGGAGCTTTGGACGGATTGGGCGTGCGCGTGGGGTTCGCCGGCTCTTCCAGCGGCGCATCGACGGTCAAGGCCCATAGCGTCAACGCCCCGAGGATAAATAGCGCGACGAGAAACTCCATGCGCACCAAGTGCGGCCAAGTATGGACCTTATCATCAACGGGAAGCTTTCTTTCGCGGGTAGCCTCTGCCATTTGCGTGCCTCGATTCTGAAATTCTTATAGAGACGGACCCGAGAAGCCGTCACGGCGAATACGCCAGAAGTGCACGGCCATCAGGATGCTGGCGACCAGCGGAATGAAGATGCAGTGTAAAATGTAGAATCGCAGCAGCGTGTGCGGGCCGATCTCGCCGCCGCCGAATAAAAAGGCGCGAGCATCGTAGATCGGGTTGGCGCCGACAAAATCCGCGAAGGGCCCCTCGTAACCGAGAAGCGGCGTCGCGCGCGCCATATTGGAGCCGACGGTCACGGCCCAGATAGCGAGCTGGTCCCACGGCAATAAATAACCGGTAAAACTCAAAAGGAGCGTCATAACCAAGAGCAAAACGCCGACGATCCAGTTAAACTCGCGCGGCGGTTTATACGAGCCGGTTAAAAAGACCCGGAACATGTGCAGCCAGACGAAGACGATCATCGCATGCGCCGCCCAACGGTGCATATTGCGCATGAGCATGCCGAAGGGCATGTCGAACTCGAGATACTTCATGTCGGCATAGGCGTACTCCGCCACCGGCCGGTAGTAAAACATAAGATAGATGCCGGTGATGGCGGTGATGAGAAACATCAAGAAAGTGAGACCGCCCATGCACCAGGTAAAGCGCATGCGCACGGCATGGCGCCGTACCTTGGCGGGATGCAGATGGAGGAACACGTTGGCGGTCACCATCATCACCCGGTTACGCGGCGTATCGTCATAACCGTGACGGAAGATCGCCTTCCAAACTTGGCTTTCAACGATATCGTTTTTGATCTTTTCTAATGGGCTCATGATTTTTTCCGCTAGGCTTTGAGGATGCTATCGGGATACTGCTCGTCCGGATCGGCCCCCGCAGTACCTCTAAAAATCTTGTTCTTGTCGACCACCAGCTGTCCATCGTCGCCGACAGTGAGCTTAAAGCGGTCGAGCGGCCGCGGCGCCGGCCCTTCGAAATTCAAACCGGACTTATAAAAGCCGCTGCCATGACAGGGACATTTGAATTTATTTTCCGCGGCGAGCCAGCGCGGTGTGCAGCCCAGGTGGGTGCATTTGGCAAAAATCGCATAGACGCCGGTCTCTTCGCGGATGATCCAAACCCGCTGGTCTTGTTTATACTTCTCACTGACTTCGCCGACGGCGTAGTCCGACGGAAAACCGGCTTTAAAACTTGCCGGCGGTTGAAACAGCACCCGGGGAAACGCCGAGCGCAGAAAACCGAGAAGACTCAACCCGCCAAATACGCCAAATCCGCCCCAGCCCAAACGCGTGAAGAAATCCCGCCGTGACCAAATGCCGCCTTTTTTCTTTTCCGCTTCTGCCATAACTATTTCGCTTTCTTAAGCCAGCTGATCAACGCTCCCCAAACTACAAAAGTTATGCCGCCCAACATCAGCAGCAGCCCTACCGGGCCGAATACGAACGACAACCCG
>JBEVIO010000480.1:0-3938 GCA_040510635.1 Binatia bacterium
ACCACATCCCCGCTGGTGCTGGCTTCAACGTCGCCGTTCTGGTGCAACAGGTCGGAACACAACAACGTGCCGTGGGTTTCCTCAAACAGCAGACTCGCTTCCCAACAGTGCGGCACGTGCGGCGTCAGGAGCATGCGAAAGCGATACTTCCCGGTGCTGAACACTTCTCCGTCTGCCATGGCTTGCGCCGGACGGCGCGCAACAACATCGTCGACGCTCACTATTTTGCCGACGAAACTGCACACGGCCGTCGCTTCAGGTGCGAGCGTCTGCCATTCCGTAAGCGCGCCGCATTCATCGGCCTCGAAATGACTGAAGCCGATCCACCGGATCGTGGAGGGATCGATTAATGTGGCCACGGCGTCGCGCACGACCGGAAACAGCCCCTTCATGCCGGTGTGATACAACAGCGGCTGCTCGTCGCGCACGAGAAATTGATTGAACTGGAGATTCCCCTCAGGAATAAACGTGGAGATGCGATAAATATCGGGGGCGATTTCGGTGATTTGGGTCATCGCTTTTCCTCATATGTTTTTACTAATCTGCCTGAATGTATCAATTTTCTGAACAGCTCAACAATGCCATCGCGCCGGTGGATTCGATCTTCGCGTCAGTCGCATTTTACGAACTCAGTGTAGCGTACCGCGCCACCGCCTTCGGCGATCCGTACGGCTGCGACATTCCGAAGCGATCCATAGGTGGGGCATGGAAATTTTTCCAGCATTCCAGAAATCGGACACGGTCATGATTCAGCCGAGCTACTTCCGCGCCTCCAAGCATGTCGCTCTAGCAACTGTAAGAAAAGTTGACAAGCGGCCGCTCCAAAAATTTCGTATATCCCGCACGTTACCCGGGCAAATTCGCAGAGCGAGCACTTGTAAACATAACTTACGCGTTCACTGTGCGACCAAGACTTTTTTGCTCAATTATTTCACGCGCTCGCAGCTGGCATTTCTATTGCGACATAACGCGTCGTTGATAGGCGGCGTTTATGTTTCACAGCATCGGCTCGCTTTTCAAATTCAATCTGCTGCTGCAGATCTTCGACGGTCTGTTTACCTATCATGTGGTGAGCCAACAGGGCGTGCCCGAGGCCAATCCGCTCGTGCGTAACACCATTTACGAATGGGGTGCGGTGTGGGGAATCGTTTATTGGAAGCTATTCGCCTGCGCTCTGCTCGGCCTGATCTTCGCGCTGCGCCATCGCAAGTACACGTTGACCTTCCAAGCGCTGACCGTGACATCGGTCGTCTATGGCAGCTTTTTCCTGGTGGCGCTCTTTTTCTTCGTGAATCATCTACCGCTTTGACCTTTGCTCTGGGGAAATTCGATAGACGCGCGCCGCCGTGTCGTGAAACAGCGCGGCCCGCTCGGCGGCGGAATAGTTTTGGGTCAGCCGCTTGAATGCATTCCAGAGAGTGACGTAACCGTTCGATTGGCGCTCCACCGGAAAATTGCTTTCGAAGAGGCAGCGGTTCGACCCGAATTTCTCGATGCACCATTCGAAATACGGTTTCAAAGCCGCCGCCAGTTCTTCCGATGAGGGCGGTATCGCGCGCTCGTGCCAGTCGTAGCCTGAGCGCAGCGAGCCTACGCCGCCGAGCTTCACGTGGATATTCGAGCACTGGGCGAGCAGCGCGATGCCGCTACGCCAGATTTGATACACTTCATCGCGCTTGCCGGCGTAGGGACCGACGCCGAGCGGCGCGCCGATGTGGTTGAGAATGATCGTCACGTCGGGAAAGGCGCGCGCTAGATCGGCCAGCTCCGGCAATTGCGGATGATACAGCCAAGCGTCGAAGGATAAATCGAATTTATCGAGCCATGCGAGTCCCGCGCGAAATTCGCGCGAGGCGAGCATTTCACGCGGCGCTTCGCTGCGCAGAGAGTCGCTCGCATCCCAGGTGGTCGAGCGGCGGACGCCGCGAAAGCGTCCCGGGCTCGCCGACAGGTGCGCTTCGAGAACCGCTGCGACCCGTTCGCCCAGCGCGAGGTCGGCGAAGCCGACGATGGCCGCGGCGACGCGGGTTTTGATCGAGCCATCGCGAGCGCCCTCCGCGCCGATGCTCTCGAGGAATTCGGTTTCGCCCACCGGCTTCATTAGCTCGGGCCCGTCCTCACGATAGCCGTAACCGCATTCGATCGCCACCGTCGACACGACGTTGTGGCCCGAAGCGAGATCGGCGCGCAGATCCTTAAGCAAATAGACACGCGGCGCGCGCTCCCAGAGATGATGATGCGCATCGCAGATCGGCAGGTCCGGCTCCAACGGTGTCTCGGTCTGCGCGAGTGATTCTGGCTTTGACATTGACATTTTTCCGGATTCGTCCGCCTACCGAATGCGCCAGGCACGCGGCAAGACCATGTGAACCGCCAGCATTGCCAACGCGCCGGCGCTGCCCATCAGCGCCACCGACCACGTCGTGCCGAACATGGCAGCCAAGGACCCGATCAGCATGCTGCCGACCGTCATGACGACCTGTCCCATGTGAAACAGCGCGATGGCGCGGCCGCGGAACTCGGCCGGCGAATAGGTTTGAATCACGGTTTGCACCAGCGCGTGAGAGCAGACATTGGCGAAGCCGACGATCACCATTAAAATCATCGAAACCTGAAACCAAGGCGAGGCGGCAAAAGCAACCACGCTGACGCCGTAAAGAGCGACGCCGCCGAGCATGCACAACCCCCTTGGCATCCGGTCGCCGAAAGTCGCGATCATCACGGCGCTGCCCAAGGCGCCGATCCCCATGGCGGTCAGGAGCAATCCTTGTCCGGCGGCACCGACGTTTAGAATATCGCGGGCAAAAACCGGCAGCAGCGTGGTAAATGGCACGATGAAGAGCGACGCAAGCATCGTGATCAGGAGTCCCGTGCGCACGGTCTCGTTGCGCCAGCTGAACTTCCAACCTTCGACGATGCTTTGGCCGAACGATACGGCGCCGTGAGCCCCATGACCGGCACCCGACGCGCTGTTCGCAGGGCGCAAGCGCAATGTCCAGAACGTCGCGAGTAGGTAAAACAGCGCTTGCATGCCATAGGCGCCGCCCGTGCCGAGAGAAGCGATCAAGACGCCGGCAAGCGCGGGCCCGGTGCTGCGTGCGACGTTGAATATGATCGAGTTCAGCCCGATGGCATTGGTCAAGTTTTTTGTCGGCACCACGTCGCTGATGATCGCCGCGCGCGCTGGCTGTTGAAACGTCTGAACCGCGGCCATGCCAATGGCGGTGACATAAACATGCCAGGGTTGGATTTCACCGGTCACAATCAGCAGTGCCAAGGCAGCAAACATGGAACCGTCGATCACCTGGGAGATCAGAATCTGCGTTCTACGCGAGTAGCGGTCGGCGGCGCTGCCGGCGATCGGTGACAAAAGAAGAATCGGAATCGCCTGCACACCGCGCACCAGACCGAGCTGAACCGTGGAGTCGGTGAGCTCGTAAATCAGCCAACCGCGCGTCACCTGATCCATCCAAAACGCCATCGACGTAAACACGTGGCCGAACCAGAGAAGACGGTAGTCGCGGTGTTGCAGCGAAGTCAGGGCGCGCAGCCGGGTGAGCCCGCGTAAGGAGCTCCAAGCGCCTCGCGCCGGCTCTGCTGAATCGCCATCCAAGATCTCGGGCGGGTTTTTTTCACTCGATGGGATACTCAGGTGAAACTCCGTAGCGATAAGTCTGGAAATTTTTTTTCATTTCGATCCGCTCTAACACTGCCCGCCCGTCGCCGTCCAACTGCGGCGGCGGCGCTGCGCTGTTGGCATGATCTTCCGAAGCGCGTCGAGCACTATTTGAAAACGCCGTCTCTTTCGAGCTTGCGCACGATGCGCTCGTCGACCAAGTCTTCCGCTTTGAGTTTGGCGAATTTAGCATCGATGCGGCTCAAGATGCGCACCGTATTGCGCACGCCCTCGACGGTCGGAAAAATGCGCCGGCTATAAA
>JBEVIO010000481.1:0-3886 GCA_040510635.1 Binatia bacterium
TTTTCGTACAAAGGCGTGACGATGAGTCGGTTTTGCAGCGCATAACCGGCACCCGACGGGCCTTGGGTCCGATCGTTGATCACCCACCATCGGCCGTCGGGAGAGCGGGCGAGATCGCAGGCATACAAGTGGAGGTAAGTTTTGCCACGTGCCTCGATGCCGCGGCACGGCCAAAGATAATTATTGTGGCCATAAATAATCGCAGGCGGGATTAGCCCTTCGCTCAGCAAGCGATTTTCGCCATATAAATCGGCCATCACCCGATTCAGGACGTGTGCCCGCTGTTGGATCGCGTGGGCGAGGAAATGCCATTCCTCCTTGCCGATCACGAACGGTAAGACGTCGACTTCCCAAGGCCGATCGGCGCCCTGGGGATCGCCATAGATGTTGTAGGTGACGCCGTGCTGCTCCACGGCACGGCGGATGGTTTGCGCGCGGCGAGAGAGGGCGGCGCGGCTGGCCCGGTGCGCCGCCAGCGCCAGACGCTCCCAGTGGCCGCGCGGACGGCCTTCGGTATCGAAGGCTTCGTCGTAGCGGTCCGGTTTGGGAACATAATTCATAAAGGCTGGTGCGCGCGCCATCGAAAGACGATTTTATCACATGTCTAGCGAATTTTTCGACGTGAGCTCGAGTGCGGGGCAGCCAAACAGTTGGCAATCGGCGTGGTTGTTTGAAGTCTTCACCTAGGACATCGCGCCGGTTGCTATCAGACTTTGCGTAGATCAAGCGTGAAGGGAAACTCCGGGTCGATGCGGGCTGCACCGACGTCCAGCTCTCCGGGAGAGTGACCGATGCGGAAAAAACGTTCAAGCCGACGGCTTTCTGCTTCAAACGCGTTGACGGGAAGGACCTCATAGTGGCGCCCGCCAGGGTGCATGACATGGTATTGGCAGCCACCGAGGCTGCGTTTCATCCAGCGGTCGACAATATCGAAGATGAGCGGCGTATGTACGCCGATGGTTGGGTGCAATGCCGAGGGCGGCTGCCACGCTCGATAGCGCACACCGGCGACGAACTCGCCGACCGTCCCGGTGGACTGCAGCGGTAAAGGCATGCCGTTGCAGGTAACCGCATAACGATCGGGCGCCATGCCCGTCAGTTTGACCTGCAAGCGTTCCAGCGATGAGTCGACGTAGCGCGCGGTGGCGCCACCGCCGCTTTCTTCGCCGAGCACATGCCAGGGTTCGAGGGCGCCGCGAAATTCCATTTCGATGCCGCGCGCGGCGCAATCGCCGTACTTGGGAAAACGGAATTCAAAATGCGCCGCGAACCAATTGCTATCGAAAGCGTAGCCCGCTTGGTTGAGCTCCGTCACGACGTCTTCGAAGTCCTGCCAGACGAAGTGGGGCAGGAGAAAGCGATCATGCAGCTCGGTGCCCCAACGCGCCAAACGTTGCGGCGCGTAGGGTTTTTCCCAGAAGCGCGCGATCAGCGCGCGCAGCAGCAACTGCTGCGTGAGACTCATATGCGCGTGTGGCGGCATCTCGAAGGCGCGCATTTCGAGCAGTCCCAGACGTCCGGTGGCGCTTTCGGGCGAGTACAATTTATCGATGCAGAATTCAGCGCGATGGGTGTTGCCGGTGACATCGATCAGTAAGTTTCTTAGCAAGCGATCGACCAGCCACGGCGGGCATTCCTTCGACTCGCCATCGAGCCGTCGCTCCATCTCGCGAAACGCCACTTCAATTTCCCGCACCGAATCGTTACGCGCCTCGTCAATACGCGGCGCCTGCGAAGTCGGACCGATGAAAAGACCGTTGAATAGATACGAAAGCGACGGGTGGTTGTGCCAATAGGCGATGATGCTGCGCAAAAGATCGGGGCGCCTGAGCCACGGCGAGTCGAGTGTCGTCGCACCCCCGAGCGCGAAGTGATTACCGCCGCCGGTGCCGGTATGGCGCCCGTCGAGCATGAATTTTTCCGTCGACAGGCGAGATTCGCGCGCCGCGTCGTAAAGAAAAGACGTGCGCTCGCTTAGCTCGCCCCAACTCGACGCCGGGTGAATGTTGACTTCGATCACCCCTGGGTCCGGCGTGATGCGAAAGTGCGGCAGGCGCGGATCGCGCGGCGGCTCGTAACCTTCGAAAAGAATCGGCTGGTGCGTTGCTTCTGCGGTCGCTTCGACGGCGGCAACGAGTTCGAGATAGTCTTCCAGGGAAGAAGTCGGCGGCATGAAGATGTAGAGCACGCCGTTTCTCACCTCGGCGCAGATCGCGGTACGAGAGATCCACGCCGCGCTTTCATGCTTGCCGGGAACGCGCTCGGTATTGTCGAGCTTTGCCGCGCCCCGGCTGGCAAACCGCAGCGCTGCGCTATCCGCGGCCTCACTTGCGCTAACCTGCCAGCGGATTTGAGAATGCGCCGCAAGCGGCGGTAGCGGCTGGGCGGGATCCGGCGGAAAAATATGGGGGTAATCGTTGGCGCGAGTCCACGGCAGCGAATCGAGCGGCAGCCGATAACCCATGGGCGAATCGCCGGGAACAAGATAGCAATGCGCGCCACGCAGAAACCACTGGCCGCTGCGCCAACGTTCGGTTGCGGGGTCGCGCGCCACCGGCAGTGCGTGCCCGACGATCTGATCTAAACCTTGGGTGAATATACGCATGAGCCGCGCGCGTTCGAGCGGATCTTCTAGCCGCGAATCAAAGGGATCGACGTTGGCGGGCAGTTTGCGCTCGCGCCACAGGTAATAAAAAAGGTCTTCGTAGGCGGGAAAGACAAAGCGCGGATCCAAACCGAGCCGTTCGGCGACGCCTCGGAGAAATGACCGCGCTGTCGTCTCGGTGGCTGTCCCTGGGTGAATTTCATCGGCGATCAACGATTCATCGCGCCAAATGGGCTCGCCGTCAGCGCGCCAGAAACAGTTGAGCGACCAGCGCGGCAACTGTTCGCCCGGATACCATTTGCCCTGTCCAAAGTGAACGAGGCCCTGTTTGCCGTAGCGTTGACGCAATCGATGATAGAGATCCGTGGCGAGCCGGTGTTTGGTCGGGCCAAGCGCAGCGGTGTTCCACTCTTCGCTGTCAGGATCGTCCATGGAAACGAAAGTAGGCTCGCCGCCCATCGTGAGTCTCACGTCATTATCCGCAAGCCGCGCGTCGACTGCGCGACCGAGGCGATCGATCGCCGTCCATTGCTCCTCGGTATACGGTTTGGTTACCCGCGGTGCTTCCCATATACGCGTGACCGACATTTCATGCGAGAATTCTACCTTGCACTCGTCGATCGTGCCGGTCACGGGAGATGCCGAGCGCGGTTCCGGCGTGCAGGCAAGCGGCAGATGACCCTCGCCGGCAAACAAGCCCGAAGTCGGGTCAAGACCGATCCAGCCCGCGCCGGGCAAGTAGACCTCGGCCCAGGCATGTAAATCGGTAAAGTCTTTTTCAGGCCCCGACGGGCCGTCGAGCGACTTCACATCGGGTGTAAGTTGAATGAGATAACCGGAGACAAAGCGCGCCGCCAGCCCGAGATAGCGCAACAGCTGAACCAATAGCCAGCCGGAATCGCGGCAAGATCCCGAACCCTTGGTGAGCGTTTCCTCCGGCGTCTGCACGCCGGGTTCGAGACGGATTAGATATTTAATCATGCTCGCTAAGCGGCGATTGAGCTCGACGAGAAAGTTTACGCTGCGAATTTTTTCGCGCGGAACGGCGCAAAGATAACGCTCGAAGAGCGGCGTCAGCGGCTCCCGCTTCAAATAGGGTGCCAGCTCATCTTCTTCCCAAGGCGCATATTCGAACGGATAATGTTCAGCGTGCGGTTCAAGAAAAAAATCGAAAGGATTGATGACCGCCATCTCGGCGACGAGATCGACCTCGACGCGGAATTCGTTTGTCGTCTCGGGAAATACCAAGCGCGCGAGATAATTGGCCTGTGGATCCTGCTG
>JBEVIO010000482.1:0-3207 GCA_040510635.1 Binatia bacterium
ATTTTGAATTTTCCGTAATTGAGCAGTTGACATCGGGCTTGAGTTGGCATAAAAAGCTAAGGAATTAGTTTGAAATACTTAAGAATATTAGGTTGCTAGACCAAATCGATTTAAAAATTCTATCTATTCTTCAGTCCCAAGGCCGTTCCCGGCTGGCGGATATAGCTGAGGAAGTGGATCTTTCCGCGCCCGCGGTGATGGAGCGGGTGAAAAAGCTTGAGGCGAGCGGCGTCATCAAGGGCTACGCGGCGTTGCTGGATGGCAAGATGGTCGGTAAAGACATCACCGCGTTTATCGGGGTTTCGATCAGCCACCAGCGCGATATCGACGGCTTCGCGACGCAAATTTTGCGCTATCCCGATGTGCTCGAGTGCCATCATGTCACCGGTGACGAAAGTTTTATTCTCAAGGTAAAAGCCGGTAACACTGGTGCTTTGGAAAAGTTGCTCGGCGAGATTCGCTCAGTCGAGGGCGTGACGCGCACCGTCACTAAAGTCGTGCTATCAACGGCGAAAGAGAGCCAGATTTTGGAATTGGACGAGAGTATTGCGGAGGGCCAAGGGAGGCGGAAATGAGGCGTCGGGCAACTCCGATGTTGACGCAGAATACTTTTCCCGATAAGTCCATTTTATTCTGCGCGGCGCTGGTGCTTTCGTGCATATCAGCCGAACGCGGCTCGATTCCGCCGCGCAAGGATACAGAATCCAAAGGGTAGAGCAATGAAGATCCCAGGATTGCCAGCAAAACAGGGTCTCTATGACCCAAGATTCGAACATGACGCATGCGGTGTCGGGTTCGTCGTCAATATCAAAGGTCAAAAGTCTCGCGAGATCGTCGATCAGGCTTTGACGGTGCTGGAAAATCTTGACCATCGCGGCGCTTGCGGCTGTGAGGAGAATACCGGCGACGGCGCTGGCATCCTCACGCAGGTGCCGCACGCGTTTTTCAGCGAGGCTTGCGAAGGGTTGGGTTTTCACCTGCCGGATGCCGGTGACTACGGCGTCGGGATGATCTTTTTGCCGGACCACCGCGAGCAACGGCGGCGCTTTGAAAAACTGATCGAGGAAATCATCGTCGCCGAAGGGCAACGCCTGCTTGGGTGGCGCAAGGTGCCCACCGATAATCTCTATCTGGGGGAAACGGCCAAAGTCTCCGAGCCCTTTGTGCGCCAGGTCTTCATCGGTCGTGGGGATAACGTCACAGACGAGATGGCATTTGAACGCAAGCTCTATGTGATTCGCCGGCGCGCTGAAAACAAGATTCGTTACGGTGGCTTATCAGGTGGGGATTTCTTTTACGTTTCGAGCATGTCGCACCGGACGATCGTCTACAAAGGCATGCTTACGCCGCGCCAGTTGTCGACTTTTTATCCAGACCTTAAGGACCCCGCGGTCGAGACCGCCATTGCCGTGGTCCACTCGCGCTTCAGCACCAACACTTTTCCCAGCTGGGGCAGGGCGCATCCGTATCGTTATTTGATTCACAACGGCGAGATCAATACTCTGCGCGGCAACGAAAACTGGATGCACGCGCGCCAGGGGATGGTTGCCTCGGACTTGTTCGGCGATGATTTGAAAAAAATCTTTCCGATTATCCAGGAGGACGGCAGCGACTCGGCGAAGTTCGACAATTGTCTGGAATTTCTCGCGCTCAGCGGCCGCTCGCTGCCCCACGCGGTGATGATGATGATTCCCGAGCCCTGGGAAAATCACGAGAGCATGGATGCCAAGAAACGGGCATTTTACGAATATCACAGCGCGCTTATGGAACCCTGGGACGGTCCGGCGTCGATTGCCTTTACCGATGGCACCGTGGTGGGCGCAGTGCTCGACCGCAACGGGCTTCGCCCCTCGCGCTATTACGTGACCAAAGACGATCTCGTAATCATGGCCTCGGAAGTGGGCGTGCTCGACGTGGCGCCGGAGCGCGTGCTGGAAAAACGGCGTCTCCAGCCGGGGCGTATGTTTCTCGTAGACACCGGCAAAGGACGCATCATCAGCGACGAGGAAATCAAGCAGGGGATGGCCGCGGCGAAACCCTACGGCGTATGGCTCAAGGATAACCAGGTTCACTTCCATGATTTGCCCGATGTGCCCGAGGAAGAGCCCGCTTACAATCACCACGCGACGCTGAAACGGTTGCAAGCCTTCGGTTATAGTTTTGAGGACTTGCGCATCAACATCGGCCCGATGGCGCAAAACAGCATTCAGCCCGTCGGCTCGATGGGCACCGACACGCCGCTAGCGGTTTTGTCGGACAAGCCGCAGCTGCTTTATAACTATTTCAAACAGCTCTTTGCGCAGGTAACCAATCCACCCATCGATCCGATTCGCGAAGAGCTGATTACGTCCACGACTTTGACTCTTGGTTCCGAAGGAAATCTGGTGGATCCCAGACCGGAAAGCTGCCGCCAGCTGCGCCTGGCGGAGCCGATCTTGAAAAACTCCGACATGGAAAAATTGCGCCGCCTCGATCTGCCGGGGATCAAGGTGGTGACGCTGCCGATGGTGTTCAATCCGAACCAGGGGAAGGCAGGGTTGGAGAAGGCGTTGGAAGATCTGTTCCATGCGGCGGATCAGGCCATTGCCGGCGGCGCGACGATTCTTATCCTGTCCGATAAGGGCGTGGACCCGTTACATGCGCCGATTCCGGCGCTGCTGGCGTCCTCCGGCTTGCATCACCATTTGATCCGCAACGGCACCCGGACGGGCGTTGGCTTGGTGCTGGAGTCGGGGGAGCCGCGCGAGGTGCATCACTTTTGTTTGCTGCTCGGCTACGGCGTGCAAGCGATCAATCCATATCTCGTCTACGAGTGCCTCAACGACATGATCCGTGAAGGCATGCTGCCTGACGTCAGTTATCACGATGCCGTGAAAGGTTACGACAAAGCAGTCTACAAGGGCGTGGTCAAGGTGATGGCAAAGATGGGTATCTCCACCATCAAGTCCTATTGCGGCGCGCAGATTTTTGAGGCGGTGGGACTCGGCCAAGAATTGGTTGATAAATATTTCACCTGGACGCCGTCGCGGGTCGGCGGCATGGGTCTGGAGGAGATCGCGCGGGAAGCTCAACAGCAGCACGCCAAGGCTTTTCCGTTCTATTCGCTGAACGGCCACACTCTGGAAGTTTACGGCCAATACCAGTATCGCCAAGACGGCGAGCTGCATCTCTTCAACCCGCGGACGATTCACTTGTTGCACAAAGCCT
>JBEVIO010000483.1:0-4493 GCA_040510635.1 Binatia bacterium
TAAAGATAATCGGAATAACTATTTCCCACGCGAGTCTTGTGTACGCCGTCTTCGATCGCGTCGAGCCGGTCGAGGTAGCCATGGAGCAGAGCAGGATCGGGCTTGGTGGCAACCTCGCTTTCAAGATATTTAAGTTCGCCGTACCATTTGAAGATACGCGATTTGTTGCGCCATTGGATGACTGCCGGCAGGATTTTGAATAACGGCAGAAGCACGGCGATAAGCGGCAACAGCAACACGGCCAAACGCTCGATCAAGACGGCCACCCAGAAAGGTAGATAACGCTGTAAAAACGGCGTGCCATTTTTGTAGTAACGCTTGGCCTCGTCAGCGAGCACGAATTCCGATTCCCGCGGCGCGGGAAACTCGCCGGCTTTTTGTAGGATCCCGGCCCGTCCATGGACTTCGCTCGCCGCTTGTAGAAGAAGTGAGCTGAGGGCGGGGTGAAAATCTTCTTTTACGACGAGATGCGCCGTGGTCGCCAGGAGGACGGTATCGCGCGCCGGCAGGTCGGCAGCGAGATCGATGGCGCCGCGCGGTAATCGGATCGTCGTCAGGAATGTGAAGCGGCGGGTGAACGCCTCAGCTTGCGCGAGGCTTGCGAGCCGCACGTTCTTTGCATTCGCCAACTCGCGAACTGCCGGTACGTCCGGTGCGGCGACGAGAAGTGCCGCATCGAGCGTGCCTTCGATGAGAGCCTTGGCGGCATCGTTGCCGCCGAGAGGCGAAAGTATGGTCGATGACGCATCGACTCCGCTCGCCTTGAGCACGAGCAGGGCGAGCGCTCGAGTACCGCTGCCTTCTGCGCCGACGGCAACGCGTTTGCCTGATAGCTGACTCAGCTTGTCGATCTCGGCGTTGCCGCGATAAAATATCCAGAGCGGTTCGTAGTACATCGCGCCGAGCGAATGCAGCCCGGGAGGCGGGTCACCGCTGACCATGCCGGCTTGCACGAGCCCGACCTGGACTTCGGAGTCGGCACCTTGCAGACGCTGCAGGTTTTCCATGGCGCCGGCGGACGGTTTCAAAGTGATCGTGATCTTCTCGCGAGCCAAAATATCGCGGTAACGCTGGGCGAAAAGGTGATACGCGCCACCTGGGGCGCCGGTGGTCATGACAAATGCGTTCGGCGGCGCCGGTTGAACGTAGCGGGCGGCGATCCAAAACGCCGCAATGACCAGCAGTGCCGGCAGAACGATTATAAGGATCAAATCCTTGATCGCGTCTTTGTCGAAGCGCATGCGCCCGCCGGCACGCTTGTGCGCGATGGCGCGAAGTCTATAGCGGCGCGGGCGAGTTGAGTCGGATGGCGGTGGAGTCGCGGCCATAACAAGTTTCACAAACAACTGCGGGATTTTGCCGTTGGCTTTCTTGCGTGCGCGAGTGCCCTCGCTTGCTCGGCGATTCGCACCATCGTTGCGTGCTTGCGCTATCCTTTCACCCGTTCGATAAATCCGCTCTTCTTGATGTCATCCAGGATACTGGGTTCCACCAGCTTTAAACTCTCGGGCGTGGCGCCGGCAGCTTTCGGATTGGTTTTGGCGACCTCGGTGATGACGAATTCCAGTCCGCGGCGTTCGGGCAGGCTGAACAATCCTTCACCGTGTTTGGCGATGTAAAAGTCATAGCCAATCGATGCGCTTTCATCGTCGAAGCGCAGATATTTTTTGATTAACCGGATAGCGAGAGGTTTGTCGCGCTTCATCAGATACAGGCCTTCAATCAGCGCTTTGATGAAATTGGTGGCCTGCTCACGATTTGATTCCAGGTAACTTCTCTTCGCCATGAAACAATTGTGGCAGTAGCGGGGAAAGCCCCATTTGGGGTCGGAGAGATCGACCATGAGCTTCATGCCGTTTTTCGTCGCGGCAGTCGCTTGCGGATCGCTCAAGATCGTCGCGTCGACTTGGCCAGCCAGCAGAGCCGTTTGCCGTGTTGAGACGCCGCCGACTTGGATGATTTGGGTCCACTCAGGTTTTACTCCGAGTTTTTCCAGACAGATGCGTAAATTTACTTCTGATGACGAGCCAAAGCGGCTAATCGCGATCTTCTTGCCTTTGAAGTCTTCCGGGGTTTTGATTTCAGGGCGGGCAATTAACTTATCGGGGATAAAATTCAAACCGCCGGCGACGATGGTGATATCCGCGCCGACGAGATTGGCATTGACGGCGAGCGAGCCCGTCGAGAAAAGAAACTGCGACTGATTGGCAACCAAGGTTTGCATTCCCACCGTGCCGCTCTCGATGGCGATGTATTCCAAATCGACGCCATATTTCTTCATGAGCTTCTGCTCGTACGGCGCCCAGAGTAAAGCGTGAATGATCGAAAGGCCGCCACTCGCGGCGCGGATTTTTTGGGCGTTTGCCGGGGATTGAGCGGCGACCAGATAGAATATAATAGCGACGGCTGTAAATAAGTGTGGAATCAAAGGATCTCCTTTGTCTATTAGCTTGTTAGAAGGACTTCTTAGGCCAATACTTCAGCACGGGGTGGCGGTCAAGAGGAGTCTTACGCTCGCTGCTTAAACACCGAGCTGCTTGGCTAACTCCAGCATATCTGTTGCAACGAAGTCGTAGCGATCCGTTGCCGGGACCGGGGCGGCTTTGCCGGCTCCACGCTCAAGAGGGCGATGAATAAATGCTGTGTGTAGGCCGTATTTCTGTGCGGATTGGAGGTCGTGCTCATGAGCGGCGACCATCATCACTTGATCCGGCGCGAGATCGAAGAGCTGCGGCACGAGCAGATAGACTTCCGCATCCGGTTTGTAGTGGCGGACGTTTTCCGCTGACAAAATGCAGTCCCACGGCAAACCCGCGTGCTTTGCCATGTTCGTCAGCAGCGATATGTTGCCGTTTGATAACGTTGTGATCACGAATCGTGTTTTCAATCGTTGTAAGCCGGGGACCGAATCGGGCCAGGGCTTGAGACGGTGCCAGACGCGATTGAAATGTTGCTTTTCATCTTCGCTAAGAATGTGAACGCCAAATCGCAGCAGGGTTTCTTCCAGCATTTGTCGATGTAAGTCATCGAGCTTAGTCCACGGCAATTTACCGGCGCTGACACGGTCCATGTACGGACGGTAGATGGATCGCCAGGCGTCGGCGAATGCCGGCCAGTCGATTTGCAGACCCTTGGCTTTGCCAAGCTGCTCGCCTTCGGCGATCACACTAGAACGCCAGTCAACGACCGTGCCGAAGACGTCGAAGGCGAGAACTTTTATGTCGTTGAGCATGATCTCCATAGATTGAATCATGGTGCGGCGGTAATTTTTTTGTTGTCAAAAAGATCCATGATCCTCGCTTCAGGGACCTGGCCCACATAGACGAAGGCGAGCAACACGGCGAGAATGATTTCTGCCAACGCGATCCACATCACGATGGTTGCATGGCGCCACCAACGGATCGACCGGCGGCCAAAAAAACCGAAAAGTAAAGCTCCGAGTGCCGCCGTCCAGACGGCTTGAAGTCGTAACATTTCCGGATCCATGAGTGATGGGGTAAAAAGACCGCGCAGTCCCTGCTGGCTGACCGCCATGCCCGCGGCTGCCAGCTCCACCAATGCCCACAGCGCGCCGACAACTGAAAAGCCGACTATACCTCCGGAGATGCGGGCAAATGAGCTGCCGAAGAAAGGGCCGAAGACTTTCATAAAGCCCTTTTCAATTTTCGTCGCTCTTGCCGCGCCGAGGATTTCCCCCAGCTGTTCCCGCACCGCCTGCAAGTCACGATCGAATGACGTGTGGCGCAGATCAATGGCATTCAGCGTGGAAAGCGCAGCGAACTGTGACGGCAATCTAGACTCCGACGGCATCGTCGCGCCGTCGACGAGGACGGGCACGATCGGCAGGTTTGATTCCATGGCGAAACGGATCTCTTGAGTGATTACATCTCTTGAATCGCCGAAGGGCGGCATCGAGGCGTCCCGTTCCAGCCAGCTTTTGCCGATCAAGATAACGACCGCGCCGCATTTTGCAAAAGTCTCTTCGATGACTTTATGGAAATTGGCACCCGGGCTGATGGAGTCGACGTCGAAAAACACCTGTTGGCCGAATTGGTTTTTGAGGTGATCAACCAACCGTCCGGCATGGCCGGCGGTATCGGCGCGCCGGTAGCTGACAAATATTCCTACGTTCTCACGGGGTTTTAAGAGAGACATATAGCTCTACATGAGGACGCTATCCGCATACCGGGAACTTGAACGGATAATTGTGCAGGGGCTCGCCACCGCTCGGTTTCACGACGACCGCGGCGCCGAGCTGGAGTCCGGCTGTGAAGTCTTTCGTAGTCGGATTGGGCTGGATGACGTGCACCATGTTTTCTTGCAGCGTCCAAGGCTCGAGCGGATGCGCGGCCGACTTCGTGCCGAGCTCCGGCGATTTGCCGGCTTCGCCATGAAAGACGCTGTCGTAGGAAGTAAAGCCGCTTTCTTCGATGACCGAAGACGCCGCGACGATCTCTTCGCTTGTCGTACCGGGTTTGCAGATCTTTCGGATA
>JBEVIO010000484.1:0-3368 GCA_040510635.1 Binatia bacterium
ATTCAGAGATGGCGCGCTTTACGTCGCGGAAATCAGTCGAGTGCTACGCTACGATGGCATCGAATCGCGACTGAACGATGTCCCCAAACCTGTCGTCGTCAACAATAGTTTTCCTAGCGATCGGCAACACGGCTGGAAGTTCATCGCTTTCGGTCCGGACGGGCGGCTTTACATACCGGTTGGCGCGCCGTGCAATATCTGCGAGCCCGATGCGGATCGCTATGCGCTCGTCAAACGCATGAAAGCCGACGGCAGCGGTGTCGAAGTGTTTGCCCGCGGCATTCGCAATACGGTCGGTTTTGATTGGCATCCACAAACCAAGGAGCTTTGGTTCACCGACAACGGACGGGATCGGCAGGGAGACGATGTGCCGCCGGATGAATTGAATCATGCGCCGAAGCCGGGGCTGCATTTCGGCTACCCCTACTGTCATGGCGGCGATATCCCCGATCCTGAGTCCGACAAGAAACGTTCCTGCAGCGAATTCACCGCGCCGGCGCAAAAGCTCGGTCCGCACGTCGCCGCGCTGGGCATGCGATTTTACACCGGTTCGATGTTTCCGTCGGAATATAAAAACCAGATCTTCATCGCTGAGCATGGTTCGTGGAATCGCAGCACGCCGATCGGCTATCGTGTCACCCTTGTGCAGCTACAAGGTAACCGAGCCGTCTCGTACAAGACTTTCGCCGAAGGATGGCTGCAAGGAAGCCGAGCATGGGGAAGGCCCGTCGATGTGCTCGTTATGCCCGACGGCGCCTTGCTCGTGTCCGATGATGAAGCCGGCGCTATCTATCGAATCAGTTACAAGAAGTGAACGGCAGTCGCGGCCGATCGTGATCCGTGCGGCTTGATTATTGTTTCACGCAAAAACCAGATCGCCGTTCTTATCGCGAATCAGTCCTCTGCCGTCCGTCGAAGACGGCATGTTCTCGGGACCGATCTTTAGCTCGCTCGCCTTGACGTGGCCGTGAAAGGTATCCACTTCGAGCACGCCATTGACCCCGCGACTTACGCCTTTCGGGTCTTTACCGGCGGCGACATCTGCCATGGCCTTGTGCCAGATTCTGCGCAACATGATGACGCCGCGATCCGAGCTGGCCAGATGCTCGAGTCGACGATCGGGAATCTCGCCTTGCGATTCCTGCAACACGAGATCTTCTAACGCAGGGATTCCCTCCCAACCTTTATATTTTCGCTTGTCGTGCGCCTTTTGTTCCGCCGTGCCTTTCAGGTCGCTTGGCAAGCCGAACAACCAGCCGCCCGTGAAATTTCCCTTGCGTGTGAGGCTGTAACGAATCAGCTCGAAGTGCGTGTCATCGATGATGCGGATCATACCGCCGCCTTCTTGGCGTTCGTCCGTAAAATCGGGGGGGAAACCGGATCGGAGACCTGAGAATCTCCAGTGAATCGGCATCGCAAGCGCCCACGTGTTGACGAACTTAATTTCCGGGTCGCCGGTGTCGAGCACGGACACCGTCTTCATGCCGTAGCCGGTCTCCACGTGCTCCAGCGGCAGCGGCGTCCAGTTTTTAATACTGCAGTCGTTGTACGGTTTGAGCGCTTCCGGTAGATCGCGCACGACTAGTCCGTGCAGCACCGTCGCGTGCCCCATGTCGGCGAAGTTTTCCATCCAGTTGAGATAGTTGTAATTGCGCACGTCGCCGTCGACAAGCTTCAGTTCTCCATCGGTGCGCGCCAGCACGTCGATCTTCGACAGCGGCGGCGGATTTTCTTTTTCCGGTCCCATGTAGGTCCAGATCACACCGCCCCACTCTTCGATCGGATACCAGAGATGGCGGATGTTGTTTTTGAGAGTGCTGTCGCGCGGCTCCAACGGCTGGTCGATGCACCGCCCTTTTACGTCGTATCTCCAGCCATGATAGGAACACATCAGCCCGTCTTCTTGCACCTGGCCATACTCCAACGACGCCAAACGATGGGGACAGCGAATGCCCAACAAACCGGGCCGTCCTTGGCCATCGCGAAACACCACCAAATCTTCGCAAAGCATCCGAACTGCAATGGGAATGTCGCTGAGGCTCGAGGACAAACACACCGGATGCCAATAGCGCCTGAGCATCTCACCGCCCCGAGTCCCCGGCCCGGTGCGCGGCAAATCATCGAGCAATTTCTGATAGGCGCTCTGCCCTGCGCTCTCTGCTTTGGTTTCTGCCATTTTGTGATTCCTCCGTCGCGTTTGCGCTCAGATCGCGAATTCTAAGAAAATCTACAGAGAGAACAGGTTGACTGTCAACCACTGACTCTCGCGCGCTGAAAACTCTGCTCCTGCCCATCATTAAAATCACCTCTCAATGGTAAATCCACAAGGCAGCGAGTCATTTGACGCCAGCTTTGCTCTTCTGATATCGAGACGCCAACCAGGAGGTGAGCCATGGTCGCGATGGGACGAAACAAAGAGCGCCGATGCCGGCAACTTTGGTTTTCATTGGCGGTTGTTTTCGCCCTCTTTTCACTTTCATCCCGTGCCGATGCGCAGCTCGGCGGCAAGCCCGAAAAAAGCAACTTCACGGTCTCTTACACACAGGCGAGCGGCGCGTTCACCCCACTGTGGGTGGCGCTGGAAGCCGGGCTTTTCAAAAAACACGGCCTGGACGCGAGTTTAAAACTCCTCAACTCGCAAG
The DNA here is from genome assembly GCA_040510635.1 of Binatia bacterium. Classification (GTDB taxonomy): domain Bacteria; phylum Desulfobacterota; class Binatia; order UBA9968; family UBA9968; genus DP-20. The sequence continues at coordinate 2,643 of JBEVIO010000484.1, forward strand.
TCGCGCTGCAAGCGCTGGTCGCCGGCGAGGTAGATGTGATCTCTTCGGGCCCGGATCTCGTCAACGCGCGCCTGCAAAACGTTCCGGTCAAGTACATCGGCGGCTCGCTGCAACGCTTCATCTTTCAATTATGGGGCGCAAAGGGCGTCGGCGCTCTCGCGGACCTGAAAGGCAAAATCATCGCCGTGACGACGCCGCGCACGTCGACCGAGATCGCCGCCCGCGAAGCGATCAAGAAAACCGGTGTGATCTCGGAGAAAGACGTAAGTTTTCTCTACGTCCAAAGTATCCCTGCCATTCTGACCGCGATAATCAACGGCAAGACTTCAGCCGGAACTCTCTCCGCGCCGAATACTTTGAAGGCGCGCGACGCCGGACTCAGCCTATTGATCGACATTGCGCAGATCAACGTTCCCGGCCTCCATCTCGCTTACGGCACCACGGAAAAGAGCATCAAGTCGAATCCGAATTTGCTTTATGCTTTTGTGAAAGCCACCGCCGAAGCGACGATGCTGGCGCGGCAGAATCCCGCGGTAGCGAAAAAGGCAATCGGCAAATTCACCGACACCAACGACGCTAGTATAATCGACGGCACCTATGAGCAATTCGCGCCCTATTGGGACGCGGCTCTTGCCGTGCATAACGAACCGATCCAAGGCCAGTTGTTGTATCTAGACGAACGAGAATTTCCGCGGGCGAAAGACGCGCGCGCTGGTGATTTCATCG
>JBEVIO010000485.1:0-10134 GCA_040510635.1 Binatia bacterium
CAGCGCGCGCAACGCCACGTGCCCGATTCCATCGCCACCCTGCGCTTCGTGCTCGCTTGCAACATCGTCAGAAAACTGGATCGATGTCCGTGCTGCATAGTGAATCAACGTTAATGACACAGTAGTACTAGCACGTGGCGCTTCGGTCAGCCCGCGTCTGCCGTTTCCATTGTCTGATTCTTTCTTGTTCGATTGAATGCCGGGGTCATGCAGATTTTTTGAATGTCTTGCCCTTCATTCCGCTCTTTCTCAGCGGCCTAATCAGATTGCTGATCATACTCGACAAGCATTTGAACGCTTTTGTGAGCAGGTCGGCGGCTGCCATGGGAACGTAACCTTGATCTACGGCAAGCATACTTCACACGAAGCTTTGGTATATTTTGGTACATAAAAAAACTGACTGAAACTCTTGATTGCCGCGCGCTCGATTTTGTCGTTCAGTGCGAAATCCGTCAGAATTTCTCTGCCCAGGTCGGTAGATCTCTTATGTCAGCCGTCGCACCTCTTTCCAACTTACAAATCTACGAATTGCTTCATCAAGATAAACTCTTCGGTTTTGGTTCAAATTCAAAACGTTCTTAGCTTGCTCTGAAACGGCGTTGATCTTTGAGCGGTTATTATTCGACGCTCCCTTGCAAAAACCATCTCCGTCTTATCCGATCATAATAAAGCCAGAGCAGATCGCCGCGGCGGGTTTCGGCGTAGTAATATTCGCGTTGGATCTCGCGATTCCACCAGCCGCCGGCGAGAATGTAGGGGCCGGTGAGCTTGTCGATCGCGCCGCGCTTCAGGCCCAAGATGAGCCAGCCGTCTTCGTGCGAGTGATAAGGTTTACCGGCGAGACGGACTGGCTTGGCGGCGACGCGGCGCACAAGAGTTTTCACGGGAGCGTCTTTCGGTTCGGGTGATCTGACTTGGAGCACAGGTTCCCAGGTAAAGCGCGCTTCGGGAAGATGGCCGTCGGTAAGCTTGGCGCATACGACGGTTTCGTCGCCGAATTCGGCGCGCAGGCGAGCCAGCGCGCGATTGGCGGCATCGAGATCGCGTGTGGGCTTTTCGGTGAAAAGACGAAGTTGCTCGCGGGTAGCGGCGCAAGCTTCGGCGCTGAGTTCCATTTCGACTACACCGGCGGCAAGCTGAAACGACTCCAGGCGTAGCCGAATTAAATCTAAAATCTGCGCTGCATCGAGTGTCGGCGTTGCTGGGCGCAGCGGCTCTTTGAGCCAGCCGTTATGATCGATCAGCAAGGCGAGCTGCAGCGTGACCAGCACTTGGTGGCGCTTGGCTAGAATGATCAAGAGTGGATGCAGCAGTTGTTTGATCAGAAATAGCAGCCGCGTGGTGTCGTCTTCCGCATTGTCGAGGATGCATTTTTGTCGTGCGCGCTCTTTCACTGCCTGCGGCTCGAGCGGCGCCCAGAGATCGCCGGCGGCCATGCGGTAAAGTCGATGTGCTGCTTTGCCGAAGCGCTCGCGCAGGCCGCCCGGCGGAAGGGAGAGCAAAGCGCCGACGGTTTTAATGCCGAGTTGAAAAAGTATATCGCGGAACTCGGGTTCGATATTCAAGCGATTGAGCGGCACCGCGCGTGCGCCGCTGCGCTCTTCGGCGGGATCGCGAAAGATCGTAATTCCTTTTTTTGATTTGGCGACGGCATAAGCGCCGAAGCGCGTGAAGCCGACCGCAAGATTTGCCGTGAATCCTCGGGCGCGCAGATCTTGATGTATGGCATAGGCCCATTGCCGCGGTGAAGCATAGAGATTTTGCAGGCCGGCGCCGTTCAACCAAAAGACACCCGGCTCTTCAGCCGATGGTTCAACTTCTGGAGTAAACCGCATGAGAGAATAGGTTAAATCGCTAATAGCTTTTTTACTTTCAGCGAGCGCGACTACGCCGGCACGGAGCCCCGTGGCTAAAGAGAAGGCCGCGGCATAACGCAAGCCGGGGAGCACGCCCTGCTGGCGGGCTTTTTCATTAACCCAGAGTAGCAAACCTTGGGGCTTGTCTTCAGCCACCACCGCTGCCGGATAACCGGCCCATTCCGAGTGGCGCCGAAGCAAGAGTTGCAGTGGAAAATCCGGCAGATCAACACAAGCCAACCGGTCCGGTATAGAGTTCTTCATAATGCCAAGTGGGGCCACGTCGTTTGTCCTTGAGAACGTGCAGCGTGCAAGCAAATCGATTATCCGCAGCGCGCTTTTTTTCAGCGTGCGCTCGGAGCGAAACCAAAGAACCGAGAGAAAACGCGGCGCGGTCTTTTTCGGTCAGACAAACCACCGCGGTGTGATGACGATGGGCAAGACCGGTCAAGCGCGTCTGCAACGGCATCGGCATATCGGTGGCGCCGAGATCGAGCACAATGACGCCGAAGCCGCCGGACCGCAAAAGCTTTTCGCCGGCTCGCACGATACTTTCAGTTTTGGTTAAACGAACGACGACTAACGACTTTAAATCCAGGCCGTTTTGAGCCGCATCGAGCGGATAAAAGCAACTTTCCGTCGAGGTCACCCAACCCACCGGTTCACCGCATTCTTGGGCCTCGTGCACCAAAACAAAGGTAAGCGTCAACGCGGCGGTAGCCGTGGAGCCGGAGATCTCCACCAGCCGCCCAGCGACTTCGGCCAACGTCCACGGCGTCTTCGAAGGGATGACGAGATGAAGTTTTTGCGCGGAAGAAAGAGCCATAAAATTAACCAAGGTACGCAAAGGTCACAAAGGTTTTAAAAACTCGGATAGGCTTCCGGCGAATTTGCCTAGCGGTTCCAATAGTTCCAGGGGTTCCAATCGTTCAAACCGCTCGAATCCCTTTTAAACGATTTGAACGTTTTGAACGACTTGAACCATTTGAACCCTCACCTTCATTAAAGCTTTCTTAACAATCCGACCACCCGCCCGGCGATACGAAATTCCCCTTCCGACACAGTGATCGGTGGATATTTTTCATTCTCTGCTTTAAGGGTAATGACGCCATCTTTTTTAAAAAACCGCTTTAAGGTTGCCTCGCCATTAATTACCGCGCAAACAATTTCGCCGTTTTCCACCGCTCCCTGTTGTTTCACGATCACCCGGTCGCCGTCCAAGATGCCGGCACCGGTCATGCTGTCGCCTTTGACCTGCAGCGCAAACTGTTTTCCACTGCCCATGTCGTTGGGGATAGTCAAAAGCCCCTCGATGTTTTCCTCGCTGAGAAACGGCTTGCCGGCAGGCACTCGGCCAAGCACTGGTATTTCTCGGGTAGCAGTCAAAACCGTCTTGCCCAGCGCATTGGCGACCTCGATGGCGCGCTTACCGACCCGGCGGATGTAGCCTTTTTTCTCCAGCGCCTTCAGATGATCGGAAACGCCGTTGGTCGAGGCTATTTTGAATTGCTTGCCGATCTCGTGGATTGACGGCGCAAAGCCTTTCTCTCGAATGGTCTTGAGCAGAAAATCGTAGATCGCTTTCTGCCGATCGGTGAGCGGTGGAAGCATAAAAACTATATACTGAAAATAATTTCAGTAGTCAACGGCGTCAACGAGGCTCGGCTGCTTCGCTTGCGCTCGCCTGACTCGCTTTATCATGCCTCCGCTCGTCGACCATCGCGCGAAACCTTTTTGACCGCTCTGAAAGTGATCTTTTGTGGACGGCGAAAAAACAGCTGGAAATACTTGAAGGATTTAGAATTGGAACGTCGGCAACTATTGAAACGACTGGAACGGTTTAATGCGCTGACCGTTAAACTTTTTTTCGTTGATGCGCGAGATAGTCGACCAGGAGATATTCTCCGAGCCGATCGGGGCGGGTGTAAAAGGCACGGCCCTTGTTGATGCGGGTCAGGTCATCGACGAAGCCGCGTAAAATCGCGCTATCGTCGAGCATGAAAGTATTGATGGTGATGCCTTTGCGCGTAATGCGCTCGACTTCTTTTAAAGTTTCTTCCGCGGCGCGCTGGCTGATGCCGCCGAAACTCAACGGCCATTCACAATAAAGTCTTCCCTGGCGGCAATACGCGGTCGGCTGCCCGTCGGTGATGACGATCATTTGCTGGTTGGCGCTGGGTTTTTTGCCGAGCATTTCGGTCGCCAAATGCAAGCCATCCTGTAAATTGGTGAAGGGATCGCCCATGTTCCAGGTTGCCTGAGGCAAATCTTTCGCCTTGAGCTCAACGGCGCGGGTAAAGAAACCGACGATGCCGAAGTAATCGCGCGGATGAAGCGAACGTACCAGACTCTCCATCGCCAATGCGACTTTTTTCGCCGCGGCAAAACGGCCTTCCCAACTCATCGACCAGCTCATGTCCAAAAGCAGCACGGTCGCCGCGCGGGTATTGTACTCCGACTCATACACCGCAAAATCACTCGGGCTAATCCGTACCGGCACGCCGCCGCCGCGCAGCAGACCATTCTTGAGCGTCTGAATCATGTTGATGTGGAACGGATCGCCTTGCACATAGGGCCGGCTGGTTTCGAGGATCATCTCCTGACTGCCGCGATTGCGCGTCGTGTGTCGTCCCATGCCGTCGCGGCGCAACTGTCGGTAGATGTCGCGCAGCGCGAGATGGCCGACGCGGCGCACACCCTTGGGCGTCAAATCGAAACGTTCGCCTTGCTCGAGAACGTAACCGCCCTCTTCGAGCAACGATTGCATGCGCATCACCCCTTCGAAGTCCTGCTTGGGATCGCCGCCCAGAAGTTTTTCGAGCAGATCCTTGTCGACATCTCGCAGTTGCATGCTGGAAAGCTGCGATTCCAGCTTGCGTAGATCCTCCATCCGCTCCATGAGCTCTTGCGATTGCTGGAACTCGACCGGCGTCTGGCCGCGAAACAGGCTACCTTCGCGGCGCAGCCAGTTTTCCAGTTTGCGGATTTGCTCTAGCTGCATCACCAGTTGCTGAAACTCTTTTTCCGCCTCCGGGTTTTCGAACGAGTAAGAGGTCAGCTTTTCGATGGCTTCGCTGGTTTTGCCCGGCAGATCGTTGAGAAATTGTTTCTTATCCTGGACGTCGTTTCCCGCTTGATCCATCTCTTCGAGGGTCTGGCGTTCCTGATCGACAACAGAATCGAGTTGGTCCTGCACCTCATCCATCGCCGATTGTAGGCGGTACTCGTCATAGAGCTTGCGCATCTCGCGCGCCACTTGCGACAAGAGATCTTCGAGCCCTTTGGTTTGCTTCTCGCCGTCTTTAATGCCCTTTTGCATCAAGCGGCGCATCGCTTGCTGCAGATCGCCGGTGTCGTTCATGTAGTCGTTCAGCTGATCGAATACGGAATCGGCATCGAGCGAATCCCGCTTTCGACCATCCCAGCGGCTGTAACGGATATGAACCATTGGCTGCGCTTAAAGAGCTTGTTCGGAAGAATGGAAAAGGCTACTTGCCGTACGTGACTCGGCCACCCTCCATCTCTTTGTTGAGCTTCTGGTGCAGATGGAGCCCTTCGAGGACAAATTCGGTTGCGGACGCCATCAGCTCCGGCGATTCTGAAATGGCGAGGGTTTTGATTGCCTCTTTCAGGCCGGGAATCTCCTTGATGCCTTCCAGGTAATCTTGCGATGCCATTTGATCGGAAACTTCGACACCCCAACCGGAATTGAAATATTCGACGACTTTCTGCAGCGAGTTGAGACTGAAGTATTGATCGAAGACTTTGATAATCGATCGATTGATCAGCTTCTCGACTAGCTCATCTTCCTTCTTGTCCTCCCCGACGTACTCCATTTCGATTTTGCCGTTGGTCGAGGCCAAGATCGCGTGTAAATCACTAATGCGCGGCACGACTTCGTTTTCCTTGCAGCGCAGCGAGCGCTTTTCGGCATTGCTGATTAAACTTTCGTAATTGTTGATCGTGACGCGCACGCTGACGCCTGAGGCCTGATTGATTTCGTTCGACTTGCGCGCCTCGAAAGTGAGATAGCCGAGGATCTCCTTCATAAAGCGCGGCACGTCGACTTTGCGGCTGCGCTCGTTCGTCGGCGCCGATTCCTGCTCCATGATGTCGAGCTCGTCTTCGATCTTTTTCGGATAATGGGTGCGAATCTGCACATCGAAGCGGTCCTTGAGCGGCGTGATGATCCGGCCACGGCTAGTATAATCCTCCGGATTGGCGCTGGCGACGATGATAACGTCGAGAGGCAAGCGAATCTTATAACCTTTGATCTGCACGTCTTTTTCTTCCATCAGGTTGAACAAACCGACTTGCACCTTTTCCGTCAAATCGGGCAGCTCGTTGATGGCAAAAACACCGCGATTGGTGCGTGGCACCAAACCGTAGTGGATGGTTTCTTCGTCCGCGAGATAACGGCCCTCGGCAACTTTGATCGGGTCGATTTCGCCGACGAGATCGGCGATCGACACGTCCGGAGTCGCCAATTTCTCCCCGTAGCGATGATCGCGATCGACCCATTGCAGCGGCAGCGCGTCGCCAAGCTCGGCCGCTTTCTTGCGGCAGGGGCGGCAAATCGGATTGTAAGGATTATCATTGATCTCGCAGCCATGTACGATCGGAATGCGTTCGTCGAGCAAGCTGAGCAACCCGCGAATGATGCGCGACTTGCCCTGGCCCCGCTCGCCCAGGAAGACCATGTGGTGGCCGGAGAGTATGGCGTTTTCGATTTCCGGGATAACCGTTTCGTCATAACCGATGATGCCCGGTAGAATTCGTTCGCCGCTTTCCAGGTAACGCACGAGATTCTTACGCATTTCCTCGCGCACCGGTAAGACTTTCACACCGCTTTTTTTGAGTTCTCCTAATGTTTTTGCCTCGCTCACGTGCTCTGGCCTCCCCTTAAGAATATTGGTCTCAAGCTTGCGCCGACTTTACCACGCATCTTATATCAAAGTATCATGTTTCAGCTATCAGATTAACCGACAAGCTCGCGAAAGAATGGTTGCAAGCGGTCATAACTATCGAGCAAATGCTGTGGCATCACACGCGTCTCGGCGATGACGGGCATAAAATTGGCATCCCCTTCCCAACGCGGCACGATGTGCCAATGCAGATGATCTTCGATCCCAGCGCCCGCGCACTTGCCGAGATTCATCCCCAAGTTGATGCCGCCGGGATGAAACGCGCTGCGAACAATCTCGATGGAGCGCCGTAATGCTTCGTTGAGATCGATAAATTCCTCGCTCGGCAACTTGTCCGGATTATTTTCGTGACGCTTGGGAGCCAGCAACAGATGTCCGTTGTTATAGGGATACTTGTTCATGATGACGACCGAGTGGCTGGTCTGGGCTAGCACCAACGCAGCTCTTTGGTCGTCTTGACGATATAGGGTGCAGAAAATACAGCCCGCATCCTTGGCGTCGTCATTGATATAGGCCATCCGCCAAGGCGCCCAAAGCTGTTTCACTCATCCTCTCCGTCTTCGCTCGGATCGTAAGGTTTGCCGTCGACGCGCAAACGCAGCTCTTTGCCGACTTTGAAGAACGGTACTTTTTTGGCGGCGACCGAAACTAACGCGCCGCTCTTGGGATTGCGCCCCTGGCGCGCGCGCCGATGTTTGACGACGAAGCTGCCAAAACCGCGAATCTCGATGCGGTCTCCTTGAGCCAACGCGTCGACCATCGAATCGAAAATCGCATTAATGATGACCTCCGAATCCCGCCGCGAAAGATGAGGAAACCTTTTGTTGACCTCATCGATTAAATCCCTTTTCGTCATATCATCGCCCTCACAACCGAAGAAGATAATTTTCAAATGGATCTGATTAAAGATGACGGCGCGCGCTATTGGAGGAGCGCCGGTGACCACTCGTATCGGAGCCAACCGCGATCGGTTCCCGGCAGTCGACGGCCGAATACCCCCATGAACATGCGCTCCCACCAGCGCTCTTGTTCCGGACGAGAATAATAAACCGCGGGTTCGCCTTCGAGACCCGCGCGTTTGGCCGCCAGTTCGATGGAATCTTCCAAAGTGCCAAACTGATCAATCAACCCTAGGTCCTTTGCTTGCGCACCGGAATACACCCGGCCGTCGGCAAGCTTGCGCACCTGACCTTCGTTCATGCCTCTGCCTTTGGCCACCGCGGCGACAAACTGGCTGTGGACGTTGTCCACCAGCGATTGGAGAATTTCGCGTCCTTCAGGCGATATGGCTTGAAAGGGCGAGCCGAGGTCCTTATTCGCGCCACTTTTGATGTTGAGTCCTTTGACGCCGACTTTTTTCATCAACTCTTCGAGGTTGGTGAGTTGCATGATCACGCCGATCGACCCGGTCAACGTGCCGGGATTGGCGACGATCTTGTCGCACGCAGCAGCGATGTAGTAGCCGCCCGAGGTCGCCATACCGCCCATAGACGCAATAAACGGTTTTTGTTTTTTCGATCGTTGAATCTCTTCGAAGATCTCCTGGGTCGGCGCCACGGCGCCGCCGGGCGAGTCGATCCGAACCACCACGGCCTTCACCCAAGGCATTTCTTTGAGCCGTTTCAACTCGATGAGCACGCCTCGCGAGTCGTCGATCGCGCCATCGATTTGCAGAACGCCGACGCCGTCACCGGAAAAAAGCGACAACGCTTTGGAATCCCCGCCGGTGAGGTAGGCGTAGAAGAAAATTCCGGTAAACACCACCAGGATAAAAACGAACAGCAATCCTAGCCCGCGCAATATATAAGATTTCTTGGTCATAAGCTTAGCCGAACCTAGCCGCGACCTTTGCGGCCGCTCTGGGCGTCATCATCTTTATCCAGACGCAGCTCGTCGCCCAAGAGCGACTCGAAGGAAAATCGCGAGCCCTCTTTTTCGCGCTTCAAATAGCTTTCCATTTCTTGGCGCTCTTCCGTGCGGCGCAGCGCCCGGACACTCAGCCCGATCTTGCGATCCGCGGGATCGATGCTGACGACCTCGGCTTCGACTTCGTCACCGACCTTGAACAAGCTCGAGGGCTTGTCGACTCGTTCGGTGCTGAGCTGGGAAACGTGAATCAGTCCTTCGACGCCCTCTTCGATACGCACAAAAACGCCGAAGTCCGGCACGCTCGTCACCTGGCCTTTGATTTTGGAGCCCACTGGATGGCGGTCGGCGACGACTTTCCAGGGATCGGGTGCAAGCTGTTTGATACCAAGGGAAAATCGCTCGTTTTCAACGTTGACGCCAAGAACTTTGGCCTCGACGATATCGCCTTTTTTAAATAACTCGGAAGGGTGCTTAAGTTTCTTGGTCCAATGCAGATCCGAGATATGCACGAGACCGTCGATGCCCTCTTCGATACCGACGAAGATGCCAAAATCGGTAATGTTGCGTACCGGGCCCTTGACGATGCTGCCGACCGGATATTTTTCTCTGGCCGCCTCCCACGGATTGGCCATAATCTGCTTGAGGCCGAGGGAGATTCTCCGGTGTCCCGGATCGACGTTCAAAACCACCACCTCGACCTCCTGGCCGACCTGGAGAAGTTTCGACGGGTGGGTCACCTTGCGCGTCCAGGACATCTCGGAAATGTGCACCAAGCCTTCGATACCGCTTTCCAACTCCACGAAGGCGCCGTAATCCATCAGGCTGATGACCTTGCCCTGCACACGCGCTCCGATCGGATACTTTTCCGCCACGGTGTGCCAAGGGTCGGGAGTGAGCTGTTTCATGCCCAACGAGATACGTTCCTTCTCCGTATCGAATTTGAGCACGACGACTTGGATTTTGGCGCCGACTTCGACGATTTCGGAGGGATGATTGATCCTTCCCCAGGACATGTCGCTGATATGGAGAATACCGTCGATGCCGCCGAGATCGACAAAGGCGCCGTAACCCGTAATGTTTTTAACCGTGCCTTCGAGAATGACACCCTCTTCCAATACTTTGAGAATATCCTTCTTTAGCGTTTCCCGTTCTTTCTCGAGTAGAGCACGGCGTGAGACGACGACATTGCCGCGCGCTCGGTTAAACTTGAGAATGGCAAAGCGATCAGTGGTGCCGATGAAGCGGTCGAGATTGCGGCTCGGGCGAATATCCACGTGCGAACCGGGCAGAAACGCAGGCACACCAACGTCGACCTTGAAGCCACCTTTGACCTTGCCGACGATATGGCCCTCGATACCTTGTTCTTCGTTGAATGCCTTCTCCAGGTCCTCCCAGACTTTGAGATTCTCCGCTCGCTGGCGCGACAACACGATGCCGCCGCCCTCACCTTCAGAAGAGTCGAAATAAACATCGACGTCGTCGCC
>JBEVIO010000486.1:0-4005 GCA_040510635.1 Binatia bacterium
CTCGGAGCGGTCGGCATAATAGTAAGGCCCGACGTGACCGATGGCTTCAGCGCCAATGGATTTCGCATGCTTGCCGAGATCGATGGCGGTGAACGGATCGACGGCGCCAACGTGCACAATGACGGGTACGCGATGTTTCACTTGCCGGACAATAATCTCGGCAACTTTTTTCCTTTCCTCCGGCGTCATCGCCGGCCCCTGGCCGTAGGAACCCAAGACAAAAAACGCGTGCACGCCGCAGGTGACAAACCAGTCGGTGAGCTCGCGCATGAGTTTCTCATCGACGCTCCCGTCTTCAAGAAATACCGTCGGACTCGGTAAAACGATGCCGCGTATCTGTTCGATCATGATGTCCTCCAGCTGAATCCGGGCAACCACGGGGGGTTGCCCCTACACAATTACTCGGAACGTTTGTACATCACTCCATCACTCCATTCTCATCCCCGCTCCGCCTCTGCCATAGCCGAGCGCAACATCACGCCATGCAAATCCACCGAAGTCATGGCGCAATACTCCAGGCCATAAGTCGGCCGCTCATCGGCCGCGCCCGTTTCCAACAACCTTTGCAACGCCAACCGATTGAAGCTCGCGTGGCCCATCACCCCTTCCTCATGTTCGGCGAGATCGGCCTCGACATGAGTCGCGAAGTAAGTCGCTTTCTCACGGTCAAAGCCGTAATGCGTCGTCAGCGCTTTGTAACAAGCCGCCGACCAGTAGCCGATCTGCTCTTCCGTTGTCACCGCCGCATACCATTCCGCCGCCGTCCCTTCGTAGACGATGCCGCGCATGAAATCGATCTTACCGCGAAACTCAGACAGCATCGGCGTCGTGAAAACTTCCTCTTCGGTCAGACCGAAGGCCTGCGCAGTTTGCAGCATGACGAGAAAATGGCCCGGCGGCTTGGGATGAATAAACTCATCGGCGATCTTCTCGCCGATCGGCCCCATTAGATCGCGATTCACTTTAAAAAAAGTAATGTTTCGATGGTAAGTGCAAGCCGTGAGCGTGTTGATTTCGATCGTATAGGCGCCCCAGCTGCGAAAAAACATTTGCAGCACTTTGAGCGGCAGCTTGCCCGCCATCAACTGCTGCATAAACGGCGTCTGGTTGACCTTCACTTCCCAGCGCTCGCGCACTACCAAATAAAGTTTGTCGACAACTGCTTTCGCGTCGGCTGCTGAGTATTTTCTTCCTAACTCAACTTTCAGTGCCATGATTCACCTTCCAAAGTTAAAGCCACTCCTATGAACCGGGAACGTTATTTAATCTTCAGTTCTTTCTGGGTTTCGCGCAGTATGGAGAAGTCGCGCACGTCGTCCGCCGCCTTCTTTTTTTCCGTAAGAATGTCCCATTCCTGATCCGTGATCTCGCCGTTGCGGCTGAGCGAAGTCACTAGAAGATCGTAGGATCGTTCCGCCGCCTCGGGTGTCTGCTCTAGATAACGGATCATCTGCGGCACGACTTCTTTCTTGTTCTCAAACACGTAACGATGCGACTTCATCAAGGCGCGCACCGCTCGTTTGACGAGCTGCGGGTTCTGCTGCAACACGCGATTGGCCACCGCCAAACCCGATGTGGGCAGCGCAATCTGAACGTCTTGCGGGCCCGCCAGGACGCGGAAGCCTTCGGATTTCAAGCTGAGATCGAATGGCGATGAAATCGAAATGGCGTCGACCAAACCGGCACGCAGAGCCTGCGCTCGCACCGGCGACTCTCCCAGCGCAATCGGCTTCATCATATTCGGCGCAAATCCCTTGCCCCTGATCATTTCTTCCGCGGCGCGCTGATCCGACCCGAACAAGGTCGCGACGCCGAGTTTTTTTCCGCTCAGATCGCGGATTTCCTTGATCTCCGGGCGCACCAGTAAAAAGTGCTCGGACTTTTTCACCGCAACGGCGACGAATTTGATCGGGAACCCGCCGATAATACCGCGTAGCGTGGTGCCGAAGGTCGTGGTGAAGTCAAGGTCGCCGTTGAGCACCGCGGTGGCGCCAAGCCGCGGGTTGACTTGAATTAACTCAACGTCCATTCCTTCTTCGACAAAGAAGCCTTTGTTGAGGGCGATGATGAACGGCGTGTTGGAATTGCTCCTGCTCGAATAAGAAATTCTCACCTTGTTCGGCTGCGCTGCCATGCTGCAATCGCCCGGCAAAAACCAACTGGCCAAAACGATGCTGAGCACGCGACCCGCGATCGCACCACTCCAACACCTCATTACTCCATCACTCCATTCCTAGCCAAAGCGCGCCGGTGAAAAAGGCTCGGCCTTTTTGCTCGAGCCGCCGATCAAAAGATCCGCCGCCAATGCACCGACCGCCGAGCTAGTCGTCATGCCATGCCCGCCGAGACCGGCGGCCCAAAAGAAATTCTTTACCGCCGGGTCCCAGCCGATGATAAAGCGCCCATCGGGAGTCAAAGTGCGAAAACCCGCCCAGCCTCGGCTGATGCTGACGGCGGCAAGGCCGGGCATAAATCTTTCGATTTTTTCTGCCAGCAATTCCTTAACACTTCCGTCGATCGGCGGATCGCCCGGCGCCAGCTCGGTCTGATCACAGGCACAGAGGAGCAATCCCTCCCCCTCCGGACGAAAATAAATATCGTGAGTGACGTCCCAAACAAAAGGCCAGCTGGGATCGATCCAAGCCAGTGGCGGCGACACAAAGAGATGCCGCCGGCAAGGTCGCAGCGGCAGCTCCCGCGCGCCTGCCATGCGCGCAAGCACGTTCGCCCATGCGCCGCCGGCGTTGACAATTGTTTTTGTCCTTATCGATTCACCGTTGGTGACGATTTCAATATCACCGTCACTTTTCGCACGAATGGCGCGCACCTGGCAATCGTATCGGACGCGCGCCCCTTTGCTGACCGCTGCCTTTAAATACCCCGAAAGCAGCGCATGGATATCGACGATGCCGTCGCTCGCGCACCAAACTGCGCCCTCGAACTCGGCCTGCTTCAATACCGGCACGTGTTGCTTCACTTGATCCGGCGTCCACAATACGACGTCGATGCCGAGCCGCCGGCCGCTTTCGGCATCTTGTTGGAGCTTGCTCCAACCGGCGCCGCTACCCAAAAGCAGCGAGCCGTTTTGCTTGAACTGCACCGGTTCGGGCCAGTCCTCCGGCAGATGGCGCAAAAACGTGGCGCCATCGCGCGTCAGCGTTGCCAGATCCGGGTCCGGCACGCACTGGCGCATCATCGCCGCGTTACGCCCGGACGAATGGAAACCGGGAATACTTTCTTGCTCGATCAGCAGAACATCGCGCACACCGCGCCGGGTGAGGTGATACGCGGTGGCGGCGCCAGCAAACCCCGCGCCGACGATTACAAATTCGTAAGTAGCCATCTTTCAACACCAGCCTATCCCTTACTAACTATCTGAAATCGGAGTCAATTCCAAAGGGTGTCGGATGCGCAAAACGTGACTGAGAGTTGGATCTTGAAACAGGAATTAGGGTTTGAAACGCCACCAAACTGCGCTATAGTCAAAACCAAATGAGAATTCATCGTTACACTGAGTGGGACGGCACGCAAGAAGTGCTTTTCCCCACGACGGACGATCTCCTCAAGCATCTTTCCGATCATCTGCTCGAAGAGGAAGGCGTGCGGCGCGCGCTGCGCGACCTCATGCGCCGCGGCTTTACGTCGGAAGACGGCCAGCGTTCGGTCAAAGGCATGCGCGATTTTCTCCGCGAAGCGGACGAAAAACGGCGCGAACTGCTCAATAAATATTCTCCCGATTCCTTTAAGCTCACACCCGAAGAACAAAAAGCCCTGAGCGATAAACTCAACGGTCTCGCCGAAAAGCTCGAGGCCTATCACGAGCAGATGCGCAATTTCATGGAGCGCATGTCCGGCAAGTTTGCCGATCGCATGGACGAGCTCAACGAGAAGATGCGGGAGGCCTACCAGCGCTATCAAGAGCTGAGAAACCGGCTGCAAAATCAGATCACCGAGCGCGGTATGCAAGGCAAACAGAACATGAGCAGCCAGGATCCGCAGTCTTTG
>JBEVIO010000487.1:0-4188 GCA_040510635.1 Binatia bacterium
CGAACCAACTGTATTCTTTGCTTGGCAACCCGATTTGGCCCTTCCAGCGCGGACTCAGCAAGTCATCGTACTGCTTGGGGGCGGCGTCTCGCGAGATTGGTTTGGTGTTATAAGCAAACACTCTCAGGCTGGAATAGACGTCGACCCAACGGCCTTGCGGGTCTTTTGAGTCAGCGAAAAACGCCTTCGCCTCGGGGGAAACGTATTGGCCGATCAGACCGGACTTGATCAAATAGCGCACTTCTAATCCGCTGGTAATCACGACATCAAACAGATTGCGGCCGGCGCGGTGCTCGGTGTCGATTTTCTGCAGCAGTCGATTACTCGATACCCTGGCGATGTCGACCGTCAAAAAGGGATAGCGTTGTTGAAAGGCGTCGGCAATCAAACGGCTTTCTCGCGTCTCCATCGACGTGTACAAGTTGACGCTCTTTTCTTTTTTAGCGTTGGCGAGCAAATCGCTGTCTTGCGCCACGGCGGGCAAACTACCGAGAGCGTAACAAAGAAGGAGCAGAGAAATGAGGCTCGGCCCATATCGAATTTGTCTTTGCGCGCAGAAAATCATGGCGACTACCGTTCGATGGCGGTGCACAGGTCGTCGACCGCCAGCTCGAACGGGAGGAATCCTTGTTCGTGCGCGTGCTGGACAAATTTCTGGAGCACCGCACAGTTGGATGTGGAACTATTCATTTTAATCAGTCGTTGGCGCTAGAGCTTAACGCGGCAAGTTCCTCCGTGCGCACCCATCGCTTGAGCGGCTTGCCATCTTCTAGCGCCTGAAGCTCGCGCTCCCAGATTTTACGAATGAGGATCAAAGCTCGATCCGAGCGGCCGAGCCATTCTTTTTTTCTGAGCTCTAGCGGACCTTGTCCGACTTGCGTCGCGTAATCCTGGATCCAGACGATATTGGCACGCTCCGGCCCTTCGATGTCCTGAATGCGCAGGTCGCCGCGCAACACGGCTTCACCGATTTCGGTCGGCGAGCGGCCGAGCTTGCCGGTGCGCGCTTTGTGGCGGTTTTTGTAGGCCTCGCCTTCTTCGCCTTCCAAAATATGCGTCACGTCGAGTTGAAAACTCGCGTGATTATCGTCGTCGACCGGTACGCGCCAAGCGAGATGATCGCGATCCCGCTCTCTGAAGCAAAGAATATTGGGCAGCCCGTGTTGCGTGATGTACAGACGGCCGCTGGGGAAGCGCGAGGTGAGCAGCACGCCCCAGTCGCTTTCTTCGACCGTGATATCCGGAATTTCCGGCGGTCGATTCATATAGAACTCGGACTCCCGGTGCGTGAACGGAATATGGATGGGATCGTTTTCCAAATTATTGACATAATTGCACGGTCGGACATAAGTCTCGGCCCAGAGCGAGTTCTTCTCGAAATCCGGATAGCACGGCAGCGGCGGCGGTTTGCCTTCGCCGAAATAAACAAAGATCAGTTTAAGGTATTCCTCAGTCGGACAACTGCGAATGCGAATCTTTTCAGCGAAGGATTCTTTCTCCGCCGGCTGCTCGACGCATTGCCCGGAGCTATCGTATTTCCAACCGTGAAAACGGCAGCGAATGCAATCGTCCTCGACCCAGCCGACCGAAAGTTGGGTTTGGCGGTGCGCACAACGAAAATCGACGACGTGGGGTTTGCCGCCTTCGCCGCGGTAGAGGGTGAATTCTTCGCCCAATATTTTGATCGGCTTGGCCCAACCGGGCTGCAAATCTTCGGCGCGACAAACCGGATGCCAGAATTTTCTCAGGTATCGGCCCGCCAGCGTGCCGGGCCCCGTATAATAAAAATCCATGAAATTGACCATGAACGCTCACTCCTTATAACTTCGAAACGGATTCTTACTTCGACTTGATCCCCAAGGTCCGCTGCGCCTCACGGAGCGGACCCGCATCCGCGACTTCGTTGATCGCGAACGTGCGAGTCGCCTTCAGCGCCTTCTGGGCGTCGTCGAGCACCAGGCGCATGCCGTCATCGGGCATCGCCCCGTCCGGGCTAAAAACCTGCCAGGTCGAATCGTAGGATGCGATGGCATCTTCCTTTTGCGTCCGTCCCCAGTCGGCGAGGACGTTGATCGCTTCTTGCCGATGGTCGCGCACGAAACGATTGGCTTTGATGAAGGCTCGGATCACTCGAGTAATTTCATGAGGATTCTCTGTAAGTTTCTTGTTCGTCGTGCCGAGCCCGATATGGGGAAACTTGAACAGATCGTTGGCGCGGGCAAGCACGTTGAGACCGACCTTGCGCGCCTGAGCGTCGGCGGGCGGGGCTATAATCGCCGCCTCGACAAGTCCTTCTTTTAACGCTGCGAAACGGGCGGCATCGGAGCCGAAGGCGACCAATTTCGTTTCCTTCTCGGGATCGATGCCGGACCGCTCCAACATCATGCGCGCGATGATGTCGTTGGAGCTGCCGTAGACACCGATGCCGACGGTTTTGCCTTTGAGAGCTTTCATCGCGGTAATTTCCGGGCGGGCGATGAATGCATAAGGCGGGCTATCGATTAACACCGCGATGACCTTGAGCGGGATGCCGCGCATGGCGGCGCGGATGACCGAAGCGAAGATCATCGTGTAGTCGACGTCGCCGCTGATCAGCGACGACATCGCCACGTTAGCGTTCATGCGGACGATCTCGACGTCGAGACCTTCTTCTTTGAAAAAGCCGCGCTGTGCCGCGACGCCGGCGGCCAGATAGCTCATATTGTAGTTGGTGACCGACACTCTGATTTTGTCGGCGGCGCTTGCCTGAGCGCACAAAAGAAAACTAGTGATTAAAGCAAAAATAAATTTATTCATCGGCAATTGCTATTTAGTAAAACCGTACTCCCGCCATTTCTTCTGTGCCGCTTGAATGTATTCCTGCGGCACCCGAGCCGCCGGCGGGTAAGTATGCTTGCGGGTCGCATCGATCAGCATTTTGCTGCCGGTCCGGCGCCGCGGGTCGTGCTGCGGAATGTCCGACGGCGCCGTCGAGGGATCGACGCCGGAGGGCACGACGCCGCTCACCGTGAAAGTGTCCCGCGCCGGTTGGGCATGAAAGCTCATCGCCCACTCGACCTCAAACGGATTGCGCACGTCGATGTCGTCGTCGACGACGATGGTAAACTTGCACTCCTTGTTCATTAGCGACCAGGCACCCCAGGCGATTTCTTTCACCTGCTCGGGATATTCCTTTTTCATCGAGATCACCAAAATACTGCTGGCGCCGCCGCTCTCGGTGAAATGAACGTCGCGCACCGGCATTCCTAAGACTTGCTTCAAGTGATGAAACAAACCGGCGGAGCGGCTCAGACTGCGAATGCAGCTCGACTCGCTGGGCGGCATTTGGCTCAAGAAAGAATGATAAACCGGCTCGCGCCGCCGGGTCATGCACGTCAGCTCGATCACCGGGGTCTCGCCGCCGGGACTCATATAGCCGGAGAACTCGCCGAAGGGGCCTTCGGGTTCGCGGTAGCCGGCGCGGATAATTCCTTCGAGCACGATTTCCGCGTTGGCCGGGACTTCGAGATCGACGGTTTCACAGCGGACTAGCGGAACCGCTTCGCCGCGCAGACCGCCGGCGACGGCGAATTCATCGGTGCCATAAGTGAACTTCGTGATCGATGCGAGCACGATGGTCGGATCGACGCCGATCGCGATCGCCACCGGCATATCTTCTTTTCTCGCATCGTATTGCCGGATATGGCGCGCCGCGTGCTGCGCGCCGCCGACATAAAGTCCCAAGCGCCGCGGCCCTTTCATTTGCAAACGGTAAGTGCCGACGTTGCGCCGGCCGGTTTCGGGATCCTTGGTGACGACCAGCGGCGCAGTGATGTACGGTCCCGGATCCTGGCTGGGCGTCCAAACCACCTGCGGCAAGATGCCGATATCGACTTCAGCGCCGCGCGATAGGATTTCTTTGCACACTCCGTTAGACACCGAGATCGGCTCGATCGGATGGCGCTGCGCGCGCTGCCAAATCGTTGGAATCTCCTCCACCGTTGTCGAAAGCGCGAGCGCATAAATTTGCGGCGAACCGCCGATCACGCCGATCACGAGCGGAAATGCGCTGTCGCCCACATGTCGAAAGCCGAGCGCCGGCCGTTCGTTCCATCCATAGCGATCGAAGACGTGACGGGTGATCGCAGACACTTCCCACACTGGATCGACCGGCTGCTCGATCCAGTGCAGCTTGCCGCTTTTTTCCAG
>JBEVIO010000488.1:0-3127 GCA_040510635.1 Binatia bacterium
GGTGCTTGGGAACGACGTTTTTTCCGGCGGACGATTCGGCACCGCCCACGGCCGCGCCCGCACCGAGACGCTGGCCGCACTTGCGGCAAAATTTCGCGCTCGGCCGGTTCGACTCGCCGCAGTGAGAGCAGCTCACATCGAGCGGCGCGCCGCACTCGTCGCAAAAGCTCGCGTCGTCGGAATTTTCGGTTTGGCAATGCGCACACTTCATAGGGAAAGGTCCAGCCGCCATGAGGATCGACGTGCTTTCAAAAAGCGGTGAATGGCAATCAGGATATATACCGGAGCGCGTCTAAATCAAGTAATGACACGGTCTAATCGCATTAACACGGATAAGAAATGTCTACGTGGTGAGTCTTTTGTAAAGCTGTGGTAAACGTAGCGGCAGCAAACTCACGTCGGCCAGCACTTCGTAACTGAAATCGTCCATCATAGTTCTCAAGTAATCGTTTCCTTCTTTGTCCACGGTCAAACAGAAAGGATGAATCCCCTCGCGGCGCGCTTCGATGAGCGCCATGCGCGTGTCTTGGAGCGCGTACGCCTTCTCCGATCCTTCCTGCGAATAACCGCGGTCCTGGGGCCGGCCGTCGCTGATCAAAAAGAGAAACTTCGAGCGCGTCTGTTCGGTTCGCAGCTTGGCTGACGTGTGGCGGATGGCGGGCCCCATCCGCGTCGCATGCAGCGGACCGACACGGCCAAAACGTTTGGCGATGTCTAAACTGAACTCCTCGCCGATATCCTTGATCACATAAAATTCGACGTTGTCGCGCCCGTGGCCGGAAAAACCGTACACGCCGTAGCGGTCGCCGATCGCTTCCAGCGCGTCCATCATCAACACGATCGCTTCCTTCTCGACGTCGATGATGCGCCGGTGCGATCGCTCGCCGGTCGATCCGATCTCCGTAAAGGAGCCCGAGGTTGCCGGCGGGCTAATGGCTTCGCCGGTGGAGCCGCTCATATCGAGCAAAAAGGCGACCGCGACGTCGCGCTCGATTTTATGGTGGCGCCAAAAGATTTTTTCCGATGGACTCACGCCGCTGCGCAAATCGGTGATCGCCTCGATCGCCGCGTCAAGGTCATGGTCGGGACCGTCAGGCAAGCGCTTTTCCTTGTGGTATATCTCCGGCACCACCTGTTCGAACTCGCGGCGGATCCGATGCAATAGTCCGGCATGGCTCAGCAACGTCTGACGGTAAAAATTCAAGTCGCCCATCGGCATCATTTTTTCGTAAACCTTGCACCACCGACCGCGATAGTGCTGCGAAAACACATCCCACTCATCGTAGACAAAGCTATTGGGCTGGGTCGCGCTGAGCGGGCCCGTGTCGTCATCGCTCTGCAGCGCCGGGCGCCGCTCGACGCTCTGCATGCGCGGATCGCGCCGCTCCAACTCGCGCATCAAGTTTTGCGCCATCTGGGCGTTCTGGGGATCTTGCTCCTCGCCTTCATCTTCCGAATCGCGCCGCCTGGGTGTCCGCTGGCTGCGCAGCAAATCAGCAATCTCTTCGGCCGTCAGCGCCTTGCGCTGCTCGCGCGCGTTTACTTTCAGTTGCGTCAACAATTGCGCTAACTCCGGTCGATACTCGCCGCGATAATCGACGCCTTGGGGCGAAAGGTACTCGCGTTCTCGACCAACCAAGGATGGCAGGACGCTTTCTTTCGCGCGCCCATCCGACCAACGGTTTGAACGGCTTGCCCGTTTTGGACGACTTGGACTTTCCTTGCCGGCTTCGCAAACCATAAACTCATTTTCATCGAGATAGTCGTTCTTAACTTTTGCCAGCCGTGGGTAAATTCTCAGCGCCGCTTCTGCGGCGTCTTCCACGGTCGCGCCCGGTTCCGCCAACAAGCGCACCATCGCGGCGATCTCGCGAGTCACCTTCACTTGCTTCTTGGGAACTTTCATCCCGTCGGTCTGGCCGAGACTCAAACGGATCATGAACTCCAGCAAAGCCTCGCGCACCGGCAGAAAAACCATCTCTGGGCGCTGTGTCAGTGCGCGCCGGCGCATGACGTCATAAGACTTGGCGATGCCGCGGTATTCGCGCATGATACGCGCTTCGATCCGCGTGCTTTCTGCGATCGAAAACACGTCGAGCGCCAGCCGTTTATTGGGAAACAGTTTAAAAAATCGCGTCAGCTCGGTGACGCTCGGACGCTCATCGTGACCCTCATGGCCATGATCGTGATCATGATATTCGGGCAATGCGCTGAGCTTCGGCCTTAGGTCCTCGAATCTCGTCGCAGCGCGAGCGAACTCAAACTCAAAGCTGCCGAACTCAATGTGACCGGCCTGCTGCGTCAGCGCCACTTTCAAAAAATCGTAGTTTTCGGATCGAACCTCGAACCGTTCGATGGTCCCGGGAAGGAAAATCGCGTCGCCGTCGCTAGTCGCCACGTCGCTCTTCGACCAGCCGATATTCTTGTCGATCAATTGTTTGAGATCCTGCAGATCGATGCTCCGCTCCGACAAAGCCTGGCAGTACAACCGCAGCATCTCCCGGATCGGCGCGAGCTCGACTGCAGGTGAATCAATGAGGGTGGAAATGGCTAGGATGAAACTACAGAACAGAGGGCGACCGCCGGTCGCCCTACATTCCCTTATATTCTTTGCGTTCTTTGCGGCACAATTTCTTACGGGAAAATCGCCGCCACGACTTCGTCCAGACTTTGCTGCACCTGCGCGTCGTCGGTGATGCCCCAGGTGACAGCCACGTGACAGGCGCGGCGTGGCGTGATGCCTTCTTTGATCAGGCGGCCGGCATAGATAAGCACCCGCGTGCTAGCGCCTTCTTTGAGTCCGTGCTCGCGCAAACTGCGCACCTTGTGGCCGAGCTTGGCGAGCTGCGCGGCGGTCTCATCATCGATGCCAGACTCATGGGCGATGATCTTCGCTTCGTGCGCCTGTTCGGGAAAGTGAAACTCCAAGGCGACAAACCGCTGGCGCGTGCTGTGTTTGAGATCTTTGAGAACGTTCTGATAGCCCGGATTATAAGACACCACGAGCAGAAAACCCTCGGCGGCTTCAACGACTTCGCCGAGCTTGTCGATGGTTAGCAAACGCCGATGATCCGTCAGCGGATGAATGATCACCGTGGTGTCTTTGCGCGCCTCGACGATTTCGTCG